>CAMGGL010000018.1 GCA_946055575.1 uncultured Candidatus Melainabacteria bacterium | reverse complement strand
TTAATAAGATGCTTGATGTTCAAAATAAAATTGGTAAAATATTTATAAATATATGGCTTTTAATGCTATTTTTATTGTCGAGTGCAATAATCGCAAGTAGTACGTATAATCCGTTTATATATTTTAGATTTTAAATACCCGTTGACATTGAAAAATGTTTGGTTTAGTATAATTGTGTTGACCCCGTCGGGATGTAGCGCAGCTTGGTAGCGCACCTCGCTTGGGACGAGGGGGTCGCACGTTCGAATCGTGTCATCCCGACCATTTAAAAAAGCTCACTTAAGTGAGCTTTTTTTAGTTTATGAGTGTTGTTTTATTGTTAATAAAAAATTATCCTCTATCGTGACGTTCAATAAATACTGTATCGCCGTTAGGTTTTTGAACTTTGCGCGCCAGCGCAGGTTTGTATCGCTGAGCTAAATCGGTTGCAGGAATTTTTGTTTGTCTGTCTTTGGCTGAACGTACTGTTAGTAATATTGAGTTATCCTTATATGTAACTTTTGTTGCTGCTTCTTCCAATATGTTTTGCGGCATTCTAAAAAGTGATGTCTTATTTGTTTTTTGAGTTAATCTGTACAAAAAGTCATATACTTTCTTTTCTATTCTAAAAATTCTGTATTTGAGCCCGTTTTGTGTAAGCTGTTCTGTACCGGTTTGTCTTGATCCGACAATATTTCCGTTTTCTAATAAGACGAAAGATGTTTTGTGAATATCATCCTGTGTGCTTTCTGCAGACAGTGCAAGCCTGCCGTTTTTGTATTCACGGTAATATATTTCACTTTGCGGGTGTTCGGTTTGTAATTGCTTAATCTGTTTGTTGATTTTTCTTCCGCTTTCCGAAAAAGCGTTTTTGAACAATGTATATTTATCTACTTTTAGTACTGTCATATAATTTCCCCTCTGGTATTATAATTATAATACAAAATAAAAAACAGTTTTTTTATTTTGCTGTTAGTCTGTTATTCTTGTAATATTTTTTAATAAATACTGATTGAAGAAATGTTTTGTGTGTATTAGTATAAGGTAAGAATAGAATTATAAAGGATGTAATATGAAATATTTAGTTGGATTATCAGGCGGAGTGGATTCATCTGTTGCTGCATTTATACTAAAACAGCAGGGGCACGAGGTAATCGGGGCAACGATGTCTATATGGGGAAAAGATGGTATGGCTGTTCATTCCGGACATAAAAACGCGTGTTACGGGCCGGATGAGCAAGAAGATATTGAAGCTGCAAGAAAGGTGGCTGAACAACTTGATATTCCATATTATGTTTTTGATTGTAAAAATCAATATGAAAGTGTAGTTTTAGACAATTTTAAAAAGGAATATTTATCAGGAAGAACTCCAAATCCGTGTGTTTGGTGTAATGCCCTTATTAAATTCGGTATACTTCCTGCTTTGGCACGTGAGAACGGAATTGATTTTGATAAATTCGCAACAGGTCATTACGCAAGGATAGAAAATCTTGACGGAAAATATATTTTAAAAAGAGGGCTTGCTCCGAAAAAAGATCAGTCCTATTTCTTATACCGCTTAAAACAAGAACAGTTGGCAAATATTTATTTGCCATTAGGTGGTTACACAAAGGAAGAAATTAGAAAAATTGCGAAAGATAACGGTTTACTTGCTGCAGACAAACCTGACAGTCAGGATTTTTATGCGGGGGATTATAATGAGCTCCTTGAAATTACCGAAAAAGAGGGAAATATAGTTAACACAGATGGTAAAATCTTAGGTACTCATAAAGGTTTTTGGAATTATACAATCGGTCAGCGAAAGGGATTAGGGGTATCTTCAACGGAACCTTTGTATGTTCTTGAGTTGAAAAAGGATACAAATGAGGTTGTTGTTGGACCTGTAGATAAAACTTTCAAAAAATCTTTAATAGCTGATGATTTGAATGTAATTGTTGCCGGTAGTTTTGATATGGAACGTCGTGCACAAGCCAAAATTCGCTCAACGCAACAGCCTGTTGAGGTTTTGGTAAGACCGATTGAGAACGGCAAAATAGAAGTTGAGTTTGATGAATATCAAAAATCCATTGCTTTAGGACAGTCGGTAGTTTTGTACGATGACGACATTGTTCTAGGCGGCGGAGTTATTGATAGTGCAAATTAAAATGCGATAGAAGTTGTTAAGTGTTTCAAGAGTTATAATAAGTTGTAAGAGATGAAAGGGAATGTCACCCTGAACTTGTTTCAGGGTCTATTATGCGCAAAGGTTGAACGAGTATGTCATCCTGAACTTGTTTCAGGATCTTGCTCTTGGTGAAATTTGCTAGAGTTTAAGATCCTGAACAAAACAAAATCTACGCAGCTTCGCCACTTGATTTTTAGTTTTTTCAGGATGACATGGATGTTTAAGAAAACCTAACGAGTGTGTCACCCTGAACAATCCGAGCAGAATATAAAAAGTAAAACACGAGTGTCACCCTGAACTCGTTTCAGGGTCTTTCTCAACATTACACATAATGCCCAAGTCTATAAGATCCTGAAATAAATTCAGGATGACATATTTGTTATACTATTGCGTATTCCTTCTTTTGTCACTAAGTACTTACATCCCTGTCTTAATCTCTTTCGACAAGTAAAAAGGTTCCATACATCATTTATATGATTACATATTTTAACTTTTTATGATATCTTCTAAGTATGAATAATACGCTTAAAATTATACTTTTTTCACTATTTTTCTTACTTTTGATAGTACTTGGAATTTTTGGATTATCAAAGTTGAAAGTTGATGATTTTCACAAGGCGGGAATAGTTTTTGTTGTCGATTCTTCGGCATCAAATCTCAGTAATTTACCTGCTCAAAAAATGTTAATCAGGCAGTTATGTTCGATGCTTGATCCTGAGGATCATATTAAAATTTTAAGAGTTTCGGAAGATTCTTATATAATATATGAAGGATCTCCGCAATCCAGTTCGGATGTGAGAAATGCTATGGAAAAATTTACTCAGTATGATGATAAGGAGTACGGCACGGCTTATGGTTTGGCGCTAAAAAAAGCGTTTAACCACGTTATAAATCTCAGTAAGGAAGGATATGTTCCTGCTGTTGTAGTAATCGGAGATTTGGAAAATGAGGGTGACGTTAACAAACAGATAAATTGGGAAACTTTACCTGAAGATGTAGCAAATATTAAAAATCAAACAGATGATTTTGCAATGATGTTTTTGTACGCACCGCCTGCAAAATTGGATTTGGTTAAGGAAAAATTGTCACCTGTTTTGGGTGAAAATAAACTTATAATAGGTAATGAAGTAACTACTAACAAATCAATGAGACGCTTTTTGAATGCAATCGGAAGGTAAAATTATATGCTTGTTACATTAAAATATGCAGATATTACAAAAGAATTTTCAAATAAACAAACAATTGAAATCGGGAGTGACAATTCCGATTTTAATGTAGAGAATTTTTTGCCTGTTAAATTGATGTATTTCCCGCAATATAAAAATTACGTATTGATAAATACAACCGGTGATAAGAATTTGTTGTTTAATGGAAAACCTTTTGTAAAAGTTCTGATGACACCAAAAGCTGATTTAAGTTATAACGGTATTTCGTTGAATTTGGAGCTAAAGCAGGAAGCTGTATTGCAACCAACCATTAATTCAGATAGAGAGGCTGGCGTTATGAATAATAATCTAAATACCAAAACTGTTATTACATCAAAAACATCATTAAAAGACGATTTTGATAACGATGTAGAAAAAAAACGAATAGCAATTATTAAAGAAATCGGATTTAGAATTTTAGAGTTGAAAGGTAATATAAAGTCCGGCGGAATTACTTCATTTTGTTTGAATGTGGCGATGATAATTTTGTCGGTGGTTTCGTCTTTTGGTATAACCAATTTTTTACTTGGTCTAAAGATTGATAATACATCTTCAGTTTTGAATTTGACTACAAATGTAGGCTTTTTGGTTTGCGTAACCATAATTGTAGGCGCAATTTGTTTGATATTAAAACAGGGTATTTATTCTTTGCTAGATGTAAATCAGTCGAAAAGACTTGGCGATTCTGCAATGGCTCAAAAAGGAATTATTGCAGTTGCAGGATTGTTTTTGTTCGTAGTTTATGTGATGAATTTGTTTTATTATAAATCAATTCCTGGATTTTTGGCGGCATCGTTGTTTATATCCTTATTGTTTGTAGGAGCTTTAACTGCTGTGACAATAGGAGGCGGATATTTTAAATATCAAATAAAAGTTTGGAAACAACAGCTTACGAATTGTGAGTACCGTGAAGATTTTGAAAATGTTATGAAAAGTTACCGAAAGATGATTGCAACATCTGTAAATCAATTGAGCCCGAATAGAATTAATTCCGTAAAAAGCAATTTGGTAAATAATCAATTGAAATCGGTATTGGAAACTTTTGTGGGGATATTAACAGCTCCATTTTTGGCTTATGGTGTTTCAAATACTTTGGCAGGATGTTTCCCTGAAGCTGCAAACTGGGTCAGGATTGCAGGGTTAAGATTTTCACCGATATTTTTAGTCTTGGCAACTTTTATGATTATATTTGCGTTTTTCTCATTTGTCAGAGCGTTCACTATCGGTAAACAAATCAAAGCATCCGAGATAATAAAATTTGACGGATATCATGATTATAACACTCATGGTGTGACTATATTGGGTTTAGATTCAATGCACAGTTTGGAACGTGAAAAAAATGTTGTTATGTTTATAGCATGTTTTATTGTATTTATTGAATTTACAATGAACGTTTCCTACTTTATATCTGAACTTGGCGGAAGTATTGAAGGTATGTTTGGTAGTTTTATTGCCGCACTTTTGCCTACTGCATTGTTAATTGCTGAAACTCATTTGTTAAGCGGCACAATGTACAAAATTCACATTTATAACGATTTGTTGTCAGAATTGGATTAAGTTGATGAATAAAAACGGTTGGTTTGTTGTACTGATTATTTTTGTTTTAGTTACGGTTTTTGTGTTATCTACAGATGATACAAAAAATTCAAAACGTATAAGATTTGTTAATCAAAATTTTGAAATCAATAATGATAAATCACAGGAATTTTCTGATTCCGGTACAAATGTTGAAAATGCAAAATTTGGGTTTGACAACAAATCTATAAACGCTTCAAATACCGATATAAATTTAACTTCGGAGAATATTAATAATTCTGATATCAATTTTAAAAATAAATCCGCAAATTTAAGTAATCAAGATACAGGATTTTCTCAAAATAATTTCAATTCACAGTCATCAAAGTTTGATAATCATAACATGAATTATAAAAATATTGACGATAGTAATATTGATAATCTTTTATTAAATGCAAAAAATAACACATCAAATCATACTAAATTAAAAAATGAACCGATAAAGTTTCAAGAGCAAGAACAAGAAGCGTTCGAAGATATTGATTGGAACGTCTGGCACAGTAATTTTGTAAATAAAATTACGGAAGACAGCTATTCAATTAAAGAACTTGATTTGTATCCGGAGGGTTCATGGTTTGAGTATTCTTTCAATGTTCATAAAAACGGTGCAATTTCTGATATTACGGTAAAATCTCCGGATTTAAATTCTTCGGATAAGTTGAAAGTCGCTAAAATGATAAAAGCAAATCAATATAAAAGTATTACGATTTTTCCTAGAGGTACGCGCAGGCAAGTTGCAAGGGTTAATGCGACAATAATGCTTTCACATCAGTCTTCTCAAGCAAGCCCGAGTGATTTTAATGATTATGAACGAGTAAAAGTAAAATTTTAGTATTTTTATAATTAATATGTTATGATGTATTTATGCAAGAAGATGAGATAAAAAGTTTACTGCAAAATGATGTTTCGGCGCCTGTTTCAAACGGTATAACTCCTGAAATACTTAAATCTTTGGATGAAATTATTTTAAGCAGAGTTAATGAAATATCGGTTGAGGCTTATTCTGTTTATAAAAAATTTCTTCCGATGAAATCAGATGCGCCTGAGGGTATGAAAAATGAATTATTCTCGGCAATAGCAAATTATGTTAAAGAAAAAACAGAGAATAACGAGTTCTACGATGCGCTTTTTCTGTCACGTTTTTTGATAGTCAAATCAGAACTGCAAATTTTGATGTTTTATAATATTGCGCAACTTTTATTAAGATTAAATGAATTATCTTTAAGTATGTATTTTCTAAAACTATACGATGAGAAAGAAACAAACAAACCGCTAAAATATCTTACTCTTGCAAATTTTTATAATCTGGAGCTGAAGGATTACAAGACTGCCATTACTTACTATGAAAAATATACAAAAATAGATGCGACAAAGTCTGTAATATACACTATATTGGCAAGTCTTTATTCAAAAGCATACGGAGATATCGGTTTAAAAGATCAGATATATTATTTTGAAAAAGCTTATCACTTAAAACCACATGATAGAACGGTATTACACGGTTTGGCGTTTGCCTACGAACGATTGGGTAACAAATCCATGAGTGATAAATTTTATCGCGAATTGCTGAATAATAATCCTACGGATACTGATTATTACAATTATGGTTTATTCTTAATTAGTTGCGGAAATTTTATCGACGGACATAAATATTTTACTTATAGATTTAACATTGAAGATTCAAATTTAAAATATCCGTTGGATATCAATACTCGTTGGAATATGAAATCTGATATTTCTGATAAAGTATTGCTGGTGAATTATGAACAGGGTTATGGGGATACTTTTATGTATTGCCGTTTTGTTCCTCTTTTGACTAAATTTGCAAGAAAAATTATTTTTAGAGTTCAAGATAATCTTGTTGAATTGATTAAGTTTTCAGGATTGATTTCTGATAATATAGAGGTTGTATCTGATATTGAACCATTGGAAAATATTAAATTTGATGTGTCGATGGCGTTGTTGGATGCTCCTTATGTTTTGGGTATCAATTTATATGAAATCCCGTATACAAAAGGGTATTTGACTGTTCCACAGGATTTGGCGGAAGAATATTCTCGCAAGTATATCAAAAAATCTTCTAACTTAAAAATCGGTATAGCATATCACGGAGATAAGTCTGCCAATTATAACGGTCGAGATATTGATGTATGCAGGTTCAATAATCTGCTTTCAATTAAAGGTGCTGATTTTTATTCGCTTCAGTTTGATAGTGATATAGACATTGAAGGACTTTCTAATCTGAGTCCTACTTTTAAAAATTTTACCGATACTGCTTGTGCCATAAAAAATATGGATTTGATTATATCAACAGACAATGTGATTTTGAATTTGGCGGGCGCTATGGGGGTAAAGACTTTTGGTTTATATAATTTTTATCCGAATTTCCGCTGGTATCAATTGTCAGGTGAAAATGTCGGCTGGTATGAAAGTGTAAAGCCTTTTCAAGTTGAAGAAAATAACCGATGGAGTATTGTTTTTTCAAAAATTCATAATGAAATTAATGATATGTTGAAATGTTCTGTTAACAAAAACTAGCAAAAAATTTTTTCAGTTGTTTTAAATTGATTGTTATGAAAATAAATCCTATATCATTTGGCAAAACATATTTACATCAAGATGTTACGTATTTAACTCCTCAGGAACAGAAAAAGTTAATTGCACCTGCGACGATAGGTGAAGCATATCCTAATGATATCTTTATAAATGTTGATAGCAGAAAGAATGTTAACGCCGAAATAGAACGAGGTTCTTATCTTGAATATTTAAAATATTATGGTGAGCTTGATTTTTTATCTGACGAGCAAATTGAGATGTTGCAATTATCCGAATTTTTACAAAATCTGGAGCCGGATTTGTGTAATCATAAATCTCCAAGATTTATAAAAAATATCGGTAATCTTAAGACTGATTCTGATGAAGAAATTTCATGCAAACTGTTGGATGCGATAGAAGAATATAACCAAGAATATTCAAAAGACAGATGTAACTAAGGCTAATTTAAGCTATTCTTGTGTATACCCTGAAAGTCGGATAAAAATTTGCAATAATTTAAAAATAATGTATAATATCATTATCAAGAGGGTGTGTGATGTTTAAAAAATTAGCGAAACAATTAAAGGTTCAAAATAGTGAAAACTCTTGTTTCCCTATGAGTTCGCCTATGCGTACTTTAAAAGAAGAAACTAAAAAATCTTTCTTAAAAAGTTTGTCTTGTCATGCCCTAAATTTATATGAAAGAAAAACGGATATAAATAATTTTACCCGATTGGCATTGTCTAATCCTGAAAATAATTCCCATAACAAAATTGTAGATCAATTGTTTGGAGAAGAAGGTTTTGTTGACCCGTTTGAGGAAGAAAAACTTTTTGAATTGTCTGAAAATGAAAGATTTTTAAAAGACTTAGGGTTATAGTTGCGTTAAATATTTATTTTAAAATCAAATGTTTTAAACCTCTTAAACATCTTGAAACTTTTTATATTTAGTGTATAATTTGGATATAAGATGAGATAGGAGTGAAAAATGTTCGAACGTTTTACAGAAAAGGCAATAAAAGTAATTATGCTTGCTCAGGAAGAGGCTCGAAGATTAGGTCATAACTTTGTAGGAACCGAACAGGTTTTGCTTGGTCTAATCGGCGAGGGTACAGGTGTTGCCGCTAAAACTCTTAAATCTATGGGTGTAAACTTGAAAGATGCCAGAACTGAAGTTGAAAAAATAATCGGTAGAGGTTCGGGTTTTGTTGCGGTAGAAATACCATTTACCCCAAGAGCAAAGAGAGTTTTGGAACTTTCTTGGGATGAAGCAAGACAATTAGGTCACAATTATATCGGTACAGAACACCTTTTGTTAGGCTTAATTAGAGAGGGTGAAGGTGTTGCTGCGAGAGTTTTGGAAAATCTCGGTGTCGATTTAAATAAAGTTAGAAGTAATGTCGTGAAAATGCTGGGTGAATCTAAACCTCAGGCAACTGCAGGTTCAGCAGGTTCATCTTCAACATCTTCTTCAAGTTCCGGTTCAAAAGCAAAAACTCCGAGTTTGGATGAATTTGGCAGAGATTTGACATTAGCGGCTCAGGAATTGCGTTTAGATCCTGTTGTCGGAAGAGAAAAGGAAATTGAACGTGTAATTCAAATTCTTGCAAGACGTACTAAAAATAACCCTGTGTTACTTGGAGAACCGGGTGTTGGTAAAACTGCAGTAGCAGAAGGACTTGCAACAAGAATTGTTAATGCGGAAGTTCCTGATATCTTGGACGGCAAAAAAGTTATTCAACTGGATATGGGGCTTTTGGTTGCAGGTACAAAATATCGTGGTGAATTTGAAGAACGTCTGAAAAAAATTATGGACGAAATACGTCAGGCGGGAAATATTATTCTCGTTATTGATGAAATGCACACTTTGATTGGTGCCGGAGCTGCAGAAGGTGCAATTGATGCGGCTAATATTTTGAAACCGGCATTATCACGTGGTGAAATTCAGGTTATAGGTGCTACAACATCTGATGAATACAGAAAATACATTGAAAAAGATTCTGCTTTAGAAAGACGTTTTCAGCCTGTTCAAATTGATGAACCGACAATAGAAGAATCAATTGAAATTATCAAAGGTATTAAACAAAAATATGAAGAACACCACAGTTTGATAATTTCTGATGATGCAATTGTAGCGGCTGTAAAATTATCAAGCAAATATATCAATGACAGATTTTTACCTGACAAAGCTATAGATGTATTGGATGAAGCAAGTTCAAAAGTTCGCTTGAAGGCATCAAATATGTGCCCAGAAGGAAAAGAACTTGAAAAACAATTAAAATCTCTGATTAAAGAGAAAGAGGAAGCAATAAGAAGTCAGGAATTTGAAACAGCTTCTCAATTACGTGATGATGAAGCTGATTTGAGAGATAAAATCCGCGAAGTTTCCGCAAAATGGAGAGAAGAACACGAAGCAAATAAAGCAACTGTTACGGCAGAAAATGTTGCGGAAGTAATTGCAATGATGACAGGTGTTCCTGTTACTAAGTTGACCGAAGGCGAATCTGAAAGATTGTTGAAACTTGAAGATACACTTCACCAAAGAGTAATTGGTCAGCATGATGCTATCGTTGCGATTTCAAAAGCAATAAGACGTGCAAGAGTAGGGTTGAAAGCTCCGAACAGACCAATCGGAAGTTTTATATTCTGTGGTCCTACCGGTGTTGGTAAAACTGAATTAGCAAAAGCCTTAGCGGAAGCTATGTTTGGGTCTGAAGACAATATGCTCAGAGTTGATATGTCTGAGTTTATGGAAAAACATTCAACCGCAAAACTCATCGGTTCGCCTCCGGGTTATGTCGGTTACGATGATGGCGGTCATTTGTCAGAACTTGTCAGAAAGAAACCTTATTCGGTTGTCTTGTTTGATGAAATTGAAAAAGCTCACCCTGACGTATTTAATATAATGCTTCAGATACTTGATGATGGTCGTTTGACTGATTCAAAAGGTCGTCATGTAAGCTTTAAAAATACTGTAATCATTATGACATCAAACGTTGGTGCAAGTATGATTACAAATACATCAAAGTTAGGTTTCTCTACTGCAGAGGATGAATCAAAAGATAAATACGAAAAACTCAAAGATACAGTTTCTGAGGAAATGAAAAAGGCATTCAGACCGGAATTTCTTAACCGTATTGATGAAACTATCGTATTTGCTCACTTGAGTAAAGAAGAAATCAGACAAATTGTTGATTTGATGTTGAAAGATTTATTCAAACGATTGGCAGAAAAAGAACTGAATGTTGATGTAACGGATGAAGTAAAGGATCATTTAGCTGAAAACGGATATTCCGAAGCTTATGGTGCGCGTCCTCTAAGACGTTTAATCCAGCGCAAGATGGAAGATAGTTTGGCTGAAGAAATTCTTTCCGGAAAATATTTGCCTGGTGATACAATCAAGGTTACTTTGGTTGACGGCAAAATAGCTTTCGAGAAAGCTGCAAAGACTTCAAGACGTACTAAAAAGGAAAAAGAAGCAGAACAAGATGTTCAAGAGGCTTCTGCAACTTAGATAAATAAAATAACCGGAGGAGAGTAATCTCCTTCGGTTGTAACAAAACTGTAATGTTTTTTGCTTTAAGTGTTAAAAAATTTTTTGTTTAGTTTTTGATAAATAATGGGACGTAAATAGTAGTTAGTAAGGGTATAAATATGCGAGTAAATTCAGTATTAGGGGTTCGTACGGGCGGAGGAATTACAAATAAAAAAGTTAATCACCCCGTTTTTTCAAATTCGTCGTCAGTTTCTGCAAATTCAAAGTTGTATCAGGTCAGTTTTACGGGTGAGGGAATTCATCTAAATCAGGTTGCATCAGTTACAATGGAGAATATGGGACTTGGCTTGCCGGAAGCGTATCAAGGCGGAGAAGGTAATGTCGGGTTTGAGATGATAAAAAGTTTTAGAGATAAAGAAAATATTGATGCCAGAAGCTTTATGCCTTTTTGGGAGCATGACAATCCAAAAGGTGGTTATAAATTTTTAATACATACAGAAGCGGATTATCCTAACGGTTTTGATGCAAAGGCGCATGGAAGAATGCCTGTAAAAGCTTTTTATAGTGCTGAGCTTGGAGAAACCTTGGAAGATGTTGCTAAAAAATTAAATTTAAAACCTTCCGAATTGAGTTATGTAATCCAAAGTAAGCCTGACGGTGTCGGACTGAATGCTTTGTCAAAATATTGTATACTTGAGCCAACGAGTGTAAAAGGTGAAGTTACGAGATTGTCTGATGAAGTTTTGGGTGAGGTTCAAAAAGTCCCTTATGCTTTATTGAAGGTTTCTGCAAACAACCCTGATTATAATAAAATCAAAGGTGAACCTCATTATTTTTATTACACTCCGTCACTGGCAAGAGCATCGAAACCCTACTCGTACGATAAGTGGGGAAATACTCCATTTGAAGCTGAAATTGTAAATTCTGATGGTATCCGAGCTTTGACAAAAATTATACACTCACAAATGGATACTGAGGAATTTGGGCATTACAAACCGGGAAATGTATTATTACATGACAGAACTCCTCATATTTATGCAACTTATGTTTCTAATATGTCTGCGGCAGGAGATACTTCGGTTAACGGTGTAAAATATCACATTGTAGAACATAATCCGGGAAGAAATTATCAAGGGGTAATTTCTGATCCGTTTAAGATGTTGAGGATAGTTGCAGAAGAATCGGATGTTGCAAAATTAAAGGCTTCGCAGTATTTCCCTATATTACTAAAAGCTCAGCAATATGGTATTTTTTCGGATGCTTTATCACCTCAGGAAAAGAAAATTACTTGGGCGATTTTAGAGCCGGCTTTGCACCCGTTTCGTGATGCTGCGGGAACGTATAATATGCTTATGACAGGCATTTCTGCTGTTAAAGAAAATCCGCAAAATATTTCAGACGGTACGGTTTCTTATACTTTTGGAAAAGAGATGAGAAGTTTTGATATGTGTGATACCGCCAAACATTTGACTGCAGCTTTTGCGGGGATAGAAACAAAAGATGTTTTAAACGGTTGTATGCCGTCTTCTATGGAACTTGATAATCCGGATGCTTTTTTCGGGCGAGATGCAAATAATGGATTTTATGCAAACAGGTCAGGTTTTACAACTTTTAAATATGACGGAACAAATATAGATGAAGTTGTTGCTGCAAGAGAAAAGAATGCTCAATGGTTTTCAAAATTGGTTTATGAAGCAGGACAGAAAGGGCAAGATGCGCTTAATGAGTTGTTCTTCTCAAAAGGTCAAATAAAAGATGGTCATCATATAGTAGGGTATATTTCTCCGATAAAAGAGGGTGATATTCTTGATATAAGTTGGGGAAGACCTGTAGAGCAGAAAGGATATCCTATTACCGTCAAAGGATTTTTAAAATATTTGCAAGATCCGAGTGTATCTAAAGAGGATAAACTTTCTTATAAAGTTGTTATTGGTGCAGGTCCTTGGAATCAAGGTGATCCTGATTATATTGATATGATGAGTGATTATAAAAAAATATGCGAACTTGAAGGCGGAATATTCAAACATAATTTGATGTTTGTTGATGGCTGGTTTTCGAAGCGTTTTGCCGGTTGTGCAACTTATGCAAGTTTGACATCCCGCCGTGAAATATGCGGTATTACTCCGCTTGAGTGCAAAGCTGCAGGATTGCCTTATGCTGCGACAAATACCGGTGGACCTGCCGATTATACCAATCCTTCAAACGGATTTTTGACAAAAAGTCCTGTTGAAGAAAATCCTCAAAAATTTGGTTTGACTTGGGATACTCCGGCAGAAGAAATTGACAGAGCAAGAGTTGCGCGCTCATCAGATGAAATGGTTGACATTTTTAAAGCGAAGGTCGACTTATACAAAAATAAACATGACGATTATCTTGCTATGTGTAAAAAAGGTATTGAGGAAAAAATTGATTGGCATGAAAATGCAGAGTTTAATATGGGAAAATCCGCAAACAGAAGATACTTGGATGATATTTTTGAGGTTACGGAACCTGTAGAAAAACGTAATCAAAATCCGATGAAACGCATTATGGGTGCATTTGGTGAATTTAAAGATGAAGTTGAACAGCTTATTGAAAAAAGCGGTAAATCTAAGTTATCTAAGGTTTTAATCGGTGTTATTGGCGGTTTATCGCTGCTTACGGGTGTTTACTTTATTGTTAAACAGCAAAATAAGTCAAAATCGTCAGGCAAAAAATTAGATAAAGCGGCTTAGTGTAGTATATCTTGATTGAACAAAAGAAAGGATTTTTCAGATATGTTAGAGAGAATTGAAAAATTACAAATAGTAATGCTTGGTTTATTGATTTCTATTGGTTTAATAGTAGCGGTAAAACTTGGGGTATCATCTGTTGCAAAAAATTCTGTTACCGTAACAGGTTCAGCTTATGAGATTGTTCAATCTGATAGTGGCAGTCTTGAAATTGTTTTAAATTTAAGACGTCCGACAAAAGCTATTGCCTATTCGGAAGCAAAGAAACAGTTGCCGCTTGTTTTAGAATATCTTAAATCAAAAGGTTTTGATTTGGATAAAGATGTTGACGTAAAATCAATGAGCGGATATGTGAACTATAAATATGTCAACGGAATGAGCACTAATGAAATTGCATATTATAATTTAACGCAAAATATTTCGATTAAATCTAACGATGTAAACAAAATAAAAGCCACCTCTTTAGATATATCGTCTTTAATGGAAAAAGGAATAGATATTGATGTTCAAAGTACAAACTATTCATATTCAAAACTTTCCGACTTAAAAGTAAAGTTGCTGGAAAAAGCAACTACCGATGCAAAAGATCGTGCATCTGCCATGCTAAAATCCACTCATAATAGTGTTGGTAATATTCAATCAGTCAGAATGGGCGTTTTTCAGGTTACACCTGTTGATTCTACAGATGTTTCTGATATGGGTATAAATGATACGTCAACAATTGAAAAGAAAATTACTGCTGTTGCAAATGTTGTATTTCAGGTAAAATAAATAATCCGAAATTTTTGTTTGAATTTTAATTAAGGTAATTTGCTAAAATATTTTTGACGTAATTCTGAGTTTCTTTGTATGGCGGAATTCCATCGTATTTGTCTACTGCGCCGGGTCCTGCATTGTATGCTGCAAGTGCCAAAATTATATTACCGTTATATTTATTCAGCATTGATTTTAAATATCTAACTCCTCCGTCAACATTTTGGGTTGCGTTATATGGATCATTTACCCCGAGTGATTTTGCGGTTGATGGCATTAATTGCATCAATCCCATTGCTCCAGTTCTTGAAGTTGCGTTAGGGTTAAAACCTGATTCCTGTTTAATCAGAGCTTGTACGAGTTTTTCATCTACGCCGTGTTGTTGAGCAATTTTATTAATCATTCCCAAAAGTTGTGTTTTATTGCTAGTTTTGGAATTAGATACACCATTTGTTCTGCTCACTTCTTCTAATGCTTTTTTTAATGTTGCATTTGTAATTCCATCGGAGCTGATATCTGTATCATAAATGCTGCCGTTTACGTTTAGAGATTTCGGGTTAAGAAGTAGTGACCCGAAATTTGATACGGAGGTGTTTGCAAGTACTTTTTCAAATGATTGAACATTATTTGAACCCGGTGGGTAAATTGAATCGAGCGGATTGGCATTATTAATTTTATTCGCGTTTGAATATTGGCTTAACTGTGCAGCTCTTTGCATTGCTGCGGCTTTTCCGCCGGAATTTAATAATCCTTGTATCATTTCTGAAAACATTACTAAATACTACCTCCCATTACATTATTATTCTACTCAAGTTAAAGAAATAATGTATCCTCTATATGGTTTAAGAATGTAGATTGAAAAGTCAAGTTTTATGATATATACATACAATCGCCGTAGCTAAAAAATCTGTAGTTATTTTTTATTGCCTCATCATACGCGCGGAAAATGAAATCCTTTCCTGCTAAGGCGCTTACAAGCATTAAGAGTGTTGACTTTGGTAAATGAAAGTTTGTAATCAGATTATCAACGACTTTAAATTCATAAGGCGGGTAAATAAATAATTCTGAATTGTCGTGGCAGGCTTTTATACAACCATATTTTTTGTAGGCTGTTTCAAGTGTTCTGACGGTAGTAGTCCCTACTGCAATTAGTTTTTTCCCTTGAGCTTTTGCCTTATTAATTTTATTTGCAGTATCTTCTGTTATTTCAAACGTTTCAGAGTGCATTTTGTGTTCTAAGATATTTTCACATTTTACCGGTCTGAATGTTCCCAAACCTACGTTTAATGTGACGTATGCTATTTCAACCCCTTTATCTTCCAGCTTTTTTAGTATTTCTTTGGTGAAGTGTAATCCTGCTGTCGGTGCGGCAACAGAGCCTTCGTCTTGAGCGTAAACTGTTTGGTAACGGTTTTTATCAAATTGTTTAAGTTCTTCAGATTGGAGTTTTCTCTCAATATAAGGTGGGAGCGGTATGTTTCCTACCTTATGTAGGATGTCGAATAAATTACCGTTGTGGATAATTTCAACTAACCATTCTCCGTCATCTTCCAATTTTTTAATCGGCTTAATTTGTAATTCGTCACAAATAGTAATTATCGTGTCGGGTTTTATTCTTTTAGACGGTTTTATAAGACATGACCAACAAGTTTTGTTATCCTGTGTTTGTTGAGCTTCAAGCAGAAGTACTTCGATTTTTGCACCTGTGTCTTTCACACCGTACAATCTTGCCGGAATAACTTTTGTATTATTCAATACCAAAATTGAATTACTGTCGATATAGTCAATTATGTCAAAGAAATGCTTGTGTTCAATTGACAGTTTTTCGCGATTTAAAACCATCATTTTGGAATTTTCACGTTTGTCTGCCGGCATTTGAGCTATTTGGCTCTCGGGTAATTCATAATCAAAATCGCTCAGCATTATACTCATGACTAAATTATTTGTTTACCTCTTTAGCGTTTTTTAGTTCTTCTTCAGATACGCTTTCTTTTTTCTTAGCCATTTCTGCATCAATTTGCTTATTGATAATTACAGTTTGTATAATTTGAATTATGTTGCTTGTAATCAAGTATAACAATACGCCTGCAGGGATTGGTATTACAACAAATGTTGCAATAATCATCAATGGCATAAATGTTCCCATAGATTTTTGTAATGCTTGTTGGGTCGGATCTGCGTTATCCGTTTTGTTTATAGCCATCATTACTTTTTGGGAAATAATCATTGTAACCGCAAACAGTATAATTAACAAAATTACATCCCAGTGAATTGTTTTATTAACCGGAGTTGTAGGTATTTTTGCCGTTAAAATACCGTCTTCAATATTTTCGTTTCTATAAAATGTTATTGTTTCATTTTCTCTTATGTTATTGTTTGTAACGGTTAATTCTGCTTTTTGAATTTTGTTAAGTTGATTGAATTTCAATTTACTGAAACTGTTAAGACTTACTTGTAATTCAGCTTCTTTACCCGGTTCAAGTTCTCCGACAATGTCTACTGTAGGGTCGGTAACTTTAACATTTTTCAAAACTTCATCAGGCAAATATACGGTTGCAGTTGGTCCGAGAATAAATTTATCTCCGTTAGCAACTCCTAAAACTCCGTTATTTGAAATTCCTGCTGTTGCTTTCATCGTTGTAGCAAGGCTCTTAACGAATAAGAAGTGCTGATCTCCTGCTGCTTGTATGAATTGCGGGCTTATTAATGCCGAATATAATAGAATGAATATTGGCATTTGAATAAGTAAAGGCAGACATCCGCCCATAGGATTGAATTTATGTTCTTTGTAGAACTCCATCATTTTTTGATTCATTCTGTTCGGGTCATTTTTATATCTGTCTTGTATTGCCTTTAGTTTAGGTTGTAATATTTGCATTGTTTTCATTGAGCGCTGTTGTTGAACATTCAAATTCCACATTGCGGCTCTTACAATGATTGTCAAAATTATAATTGCTAAGCCCCAGTTACCTACAAGATGAGCCAGCTTTCCTAAAAACCATATTGTTCCTGTAATAAAATCCAATTCCCTAATCCTCACATTTACAGTGTAAAATCTCTCTTTAGAAAGTCTATTATAAAATAATCATCAAGTCAACTTTCACTTATGAAAATAATAAAGATAGCAACTTGACACATGTTGTATAATAGTATTATGGACATTAAAAAAATAATATGTTTTTTGATATTGCTTTTTATTGCTGCAATTTTCACTCCGGTTCAGGCTGTTGAGGATGAGGATGAATTGTTTTTCAAAACGGTATCCATAACTGATGGTAGTGAGTTATCCGTATTTGATTGTGTGGCTGCAGCTTTTAAAAATAGTCCGAAAATAAAAAAACAAAAATATAATCTCGATATTGCAAAAAGCAATGTAGGTATAGCTCGTTCTCAATATTTTCCTGTAATAAGTGCCGGTGTTGGTTTTTATAATGAGAATAATTCTGATAATATTTATTATAATTCTCATTATAGAGATTTGCCGTCAGTTGGAGTTACCATAAATCAGTTGGTTTGGAATTTTGGGAAAACAACCGCTTATATAAAGATGGAGGAGTTTTATAAACTGGGTGCGGAATATGAATTTATGGATAGCTTGTGTTCAACTTTGTTTGATGTAAAAGCAAAATATTATAACCTTTTGAAGTCGATTGCTCTGAAAAATTTGGCAGAAAATTATCTTTTAATAAATGAAGATTTTATTAAATTATCAAAGAAAGAACCGGATTTGACAACCGCGAAAATCAATTATGATGAAGCTGAAATAAGGCTTATTGATGCTGAAAATCAGTATGAAAATGCAAAAGTTGATTTGAGTAATTCAATGTACATAGATGACAATCCGAATTATATGATAAAAAATACAAAAAGCTTTCCCTTTGTCGGGGCAGAATTTAATTCCTCAAATTTTGAACCGGTAGTTTTCAATTTTCCGTTGGACAAAGCTGTAGATATCGCGTACGAAAACAGTCCTGATTTGAATGTTTTGGTTGCTACAAAAAATGCAATGGAGCAATCGCTTATATTTATCAAAAGAAATTATCTACCCGATTTAAATTTAAATGCCGGATATACCTATGATAAGTCAAATATAACCTCAAATAATCATTTACATGTTGGGTTAAATTTGTCCTCAAGTGTTAATTTAATGGAATTGAAACACAGTATAAAAGGAGCATCTGCTCAATTAAATCTTGCGGATAATGAGATTAATCTGTTTAAGAAAAATCTATATTTTGAAGTAAAACGTGCGTTTAATAATGTTGAAAAAGCTCAAAACAGAATTCCCGTTGCAAATGAAGAAGTTTTAATCTCGATTGAAAATCTTGAAATTGCAAAGAAAAAATATCAATCGGGTGAAATTGATTATGTTGCACTCCAAAATGCCGGAAAAGATTATTACATGGCAGTTTCTGAGTATATTCAAAGCCTTTACGATTATAATATAAGTTTAATTCAAACCGAAATGGCTATGCACTATCATATTATAGATATTCACCACAAATCAGAACATGCTGTTCATTATCATTTTGAAGAACTTATAAATCATTTAAATAAGGTTTTGGATTGTGATGAAAAAGAAGAACATAAACCATTAAGTAAAAATCGCAAATAACTGTAAATCCGCTATGGTAAGCGTTTTTTGGAATGTAAAATGTTTGTAAAATTCCGTTACAAATGTAGTTTTTTGATGTTTATAATGTATAATCATGATTGATTACATGTAAAATTTCGTGTAGAAATTGTAATTATTATTTCAGATTTATAGTGGGAGAAAAATATGATAGAAACATTAACAGAGAAAAAGATATATCCTACGTCATCATTTGTCGGTGGCAAATGGGAACAGGAGATTAATGTAAGAGATTTTATTCAAAAGAATTATACTTTGTACGAGGGAGATTCTGATTTTTTGGAAGGCCCGACAGAGGCAACAACTAAATTGTGGCAGGAGTGCTGTGATTTATTTAAGTTAGAAAGAGAAAGAGGCGGTGTAGTTGATATGGATACAAAAATTGTATCAACAATCACTTCTCACGGAGCAGGGTATATTGATAAAGAATTGGAAACAATAGTCGGATTGCAGACTGATGCACCGTTGAAACGCTCAATGCAGCCGTTTGGCGGAATAAGAATGGCGGAAGGTGCTTGCAAATCCTACGGGTATCAGGTGGATTCCGAGATTTCCGAAATCTTTACAAAATACAGAAAAACTCATAATCAGGGCGTGTTTGATGTTTATACTCCTGAAATGAAAGCTGCAAGACATTCTGCTATTATAACAGGACTTCCGGATGCGTATGGCAGAGGTCGAATTATCGGTGACTATAGAAGAATTGCCCTTTATGGTATTGATAGATTAATTGAAGATAAAAAAGAACAGTTTAAGTCATTAGAAGGTGAAATGACACCTGAACGTATCCAATTGAGAGAAGAAATCGCAGAGCAGATAAAAGCTTTGTCAGAAATGATTGAGCTGGGTAAAATTTACGGTTTTGATATTTCTAAACCTGCTCGAAATGCGAAAGAAGCTATCCAATGGCTGTATTTCGGATATTTGTCTGCCGTAAAAGAACAAAACGGTGCGGCAATGAGTATCGGCAGGACTTCGACATTCTTGGATATATACATTGAAAGAGATTTGAAAGAAGGAATTATAACAGAATCCGAAGCTCAGGAAATGATTGACCATTTTATTATGAAATTGAGGCTTGTAAAATTTGCAAGAACGCCTGAATATAATGAATTATTCTCAGGCGATCCTACTTGGGTTACGGAATCAATTGGCGGTGTCGGAGTTGACGGTCGCCCGATGGTTACAAAAAACTCTTTCAGATATTTGCATACGCTAGAAAATTTGGGAACAGCTCCTGAGCCTAATATGACTGTTTTATGGTCAAAAAGATTGCCGCATAACTTTAAGAGATATTGTGCTCATATTTCAATTACAACATCATCAGTCCAGTATGAAAACGATGATATGATGAGAGTTACACATGGTGACGATTACGCTATTGCATGCTGTGTTTCGTCAATGGTTGTAGGCAAAGAAATGCAATTCTTCGGAGCTCGTGCTAATTTGGCAAAATGTTTGCTTTATGCAATAAACGGCGGTATTGATGAAAGGCTAAAAGTTCAGGTAGGACCTGAATACAGACCTATTACTTCCGAGTATCTTGATTATGAGGAAGTAATGAGAAAATTTGATGCAATGATGGAATGGCTTGCGGGTCTTTATGTTAACACCTTAAATGTAATTCATTACATGCACGATAAGTATTGTTATGAAAGAGCGCAAATGGCACTCCATGACCGAGATGTAAAGCGTTATTTTGCAACCGGTATTGCAGGATTGTCAGTTGTAGCGGATTCTCTTTCTGCTATAAAATATGCTAAAGTTAAAACTATAAGAGATGAAAACGGTATTGTTGTTGACTATGAAGTTGAAGGGGATTTCCCTAAATATGGCAACAATGATGACAGAGTAGATGAATTGGCTGTAAATCTGGTTAAAACATTTATGGCAAAAATCAGAAAACATTATACATACAGAAACTCCATTCCTACAATGTCAATTCTGACAATTACATCAAACGTAGTTTACGGCAAGAAGACAGGTAACACTCCGGACGGAAGAAAAATGGGTGTTCCGTTGGCACCCGGTGCTAACCCGATGCACGGCAGAGATTGTAACGGTGCCGCTGCATCTTTGGCATCTGTTGCAAAACTTCCGTTTAGTGATGCACAAGACGGTATATCAAATACTTTCTCAATTATTCCTAATGCGCTTGGTAAAGATGAAGTCTTTATGGGAGATTTGAGTGTAAGTTTTGATACCGGATGCTGTGATGCTGTTTGGTTGAGTAAAAATAATTCGGCAACTATATAAGAAAGGAAATCTATTATGACAACAATGCAAGAAGAAAATTTAATCAATTTGCTTGACGGATATGTTGAAAAAGGCGGACATCACCTGAATGTAAATGTATTCAATCGTGAAACTTTACTTGATGCTCAGGCACATCCTGAAAAATATCCGCAATTGACCGTAAGAGTTTCAGGATATGCGGTTAATTTCATCAAATTAACAAAAGAACAGCAAGATGATGTTATTTCAAGAACTTTCCATTCTTCAATCTCAGGCAAATGCTAGTTAAATAAAATTACGGATAAAAAGTTCGCCCTAAAAATTTAGGACGGACTTTTTTTATGAAGTGTTTTTATTAAATATTAAGTTTTTTAAAAATAAATTTTAAATACCTCAAATTCAGTTATAATGCCCTAGATGATATGATATGGAGTGGTATGCTGTGCGCAAAAATGACACAAACCTTTCCTTTATATAGATAAGAACTATGTGTAGGTAGTTGAAAATAAAAGAAAAGGTTACGGCAGTATGGAAAAAAATGATGTTATTGGAGCTGCGCAAATAGCTGGTGGCAGTTATTTAGGTTATCAAGGTTTAAAGCACGGATTGCCTCGTGCGGCAGGAATTCGTATTGAATACCACACAACAAGTAAACAAAATGCGCAAGCCATAAAAAGAGCCGGAAATATTTTGGATCCTGCTTATGGAGGGAGAAATGGCTGGTCGCAGAAAGTACAACCAGACCACTGTGTAAAAAATTCTGAAAAATATATTCATATTACGGGTATTAACAAAGATACTCCTATGTTGAGTGGACGTAGTTTTAAAAAATACCCGTTTTTAATAGCTCCTATGGGTACTGTTTACAGAAAAGTTCAAAATATAATGTATCAAACGGTAGGAAATGTTGATTCTGAAGAACTTAAATCTATTATGGATTGTGAACTAACAAAAGGTCAAAGGGGTAAATGGATATTTAAAAAGATGTTTAAGCAAATTTTTAGTAATAAGACAAAGCGGTTTTGTATTCCCGGTGTTGATTCATACTTTGATAAAGAATTTATACCTGATACTGATGATATAGCATTAAAATCTTCAAAACCAATACGTGCTTACAATAACAGATTTAGTGCAATGATGGCAGGTTTGAAAAAGTTTGGTTTAAAAGGAATTAAAGAAAATAAAGGCAGAGTTGCATTGGGAGTAGGTTTATTGGCATTGGGAGTTTATGGTGCCGTAAAATTGATAAGTAAAGGCATTGATAATATCAGAAAATAATAGATTATTGGTGTCAATGTTGTTCAGATGATTTCCTAAAAAAAGAGCCTCAAATGAGGCTCGTTGGAATTAAGAATAGCTGGAAGTATGAAAAAGATTAATTATATTAAATCTTATAAATA
>CAMGGL010000017.1 GCA_946055575.1 uncultured Candidatus Melainabacteria bacterium | reverse complement strand
GGAAAAGCTTTTGAAAGATATAGAAAATAATATTCCTGAAGTAATAATAAAAGCAGAAGTTATAAGTAAGCAATAACATGTTAAGCTATGTAATTGCATGTCAAAATATTATTTGACAATTAAATTTTGCTTATGTAATATTATATTAATATAAAATGTGAAAGGGATAAGGGATATTAGTCATGTCGCAAAATGAAGTGTTTGATTTACTAAAGATGTTAGAAATAGCCTTAGATGAGGGTCATTCCCTTTTGAAATACACTATAGTAAATAAAAGAGAATTTGAAGAATATATTGACAGAATTTATGAAGCATTGCCGGTTGAAGTTCAAGAGGCAAGGGTTTTCATGAAACGTAAAGAAGAATTACAAAATGAAGCTCAGCAAAAAGCTGCAAAAATTATACAAGATGCTCAGGCTGAAGCTGACAGAAAATTATCAGAATCTGACCAAATAAAAGCAATCGAGCGTGAAGGTATAAGACTCACAAACGAAGTGAAAGAAGATTGTGAAAGAATAAAGCATTTAGCACTTCAAGATGCTGAAAATATAAGACTTCAAGCGACAGAAGAAGCGATGAAAATTAGAGAAGGTGCTGAGTTATATGCTGAACAAGTTCTCACAAGTTTGGAGGGTAATTTGACACAACTCCAACAGGTTGTAAAAAATGGTCAGATATATATCGAGCAGCTTAGAAATGATGCGGCAGGAAAATACGCTCAACGTCGTTAATATAATTAAACTTTATAAAAAAATACCGGCATTAGCCGGTATTTTTGTTTTATATAAATTGTTTTGGTGGCTGACAAAGCTGAGCTTCCATTCTTTCCTTTATTGCACCAATTGGCTCGAAATACGGTGATACGGTCATGACTTTGGCTGCAATATCAGGGAAATAATAAATGAATTTTAATTCGCTTGTTGTCAACGGCTTTTGAGTGTGGACGTTTGCATAACGGGCAAGTTCCAAGATGTTTCTTGCTTCGTGTTCATCTTTAAATTCTATTTCAAGATTATTGTATACGTTCCTGAAACCTTTAATTCCACCGTATTCTCCTGTGGTAATCATTCTTCCGGTTTCAATGATTTCAGGTTCGCCTCGTCCCAGCTCTTCAAAATCGTAAAGTTCATAGTTTCGACGGTCTTTTAATGCGCCGTCTGCGTGTATGCCTGATTCGTGTGCAAATGCGTTATCTCCCACTGCAGGTTGGTTCATTGGTATAGCAACTCCAAATGCGTATGCTGTGTATTTAGCAAGATGCCATGCCCTATCAAGACGGATATTTTCATCAATCTTATATTTGCTTTTAAAACCTGCAGATTTCAGGCATGCCAACAGACATGATACCAAATCTGCGTTGCCTGCTCGTTCGCCCATGCCGTTTATGGCGGTATTTATGTAGGCATCAACTCCTGCATCAATAGCTGCTTTTGCACCCATTACCGAACATGCGGTTGCCATTCCCAAATCATTGTGATAATGGAGTTCAATAGGCATTTGCGTAGCTTTTGCTATTTTGTATATTCTGTCGTACGCTGTTTGCGGGTCTTCGTAACCTAAGGTGTCGCAGTATCTGAAACGATATGCTCCTGATTTCTTTGCCTCGGCTGCATATTTTATAAGAAAGTCAATATCACTTCTTGATGCGTCTTCTGCGTTTACTCCGATGATTTTTGCCCCTTTATCAACTGCACATTCAACGGCTTCTTTGGTCATTTTGATTATATCATCAGGTGTTTTCTTACCCATATATTTCCCGTTAATCATCTGTTGTGATGTAGATTGTGACAAGTTTACGTATTTTAAATCCGGTACGTTTGAAAATGCAAGTTCAACATCTGATGCAATTCCGCGAGACCAGCCGGAAAGTTTTGTTGTTGTGATAATACCGCGCTTAACTAATTCCAAATTTCCGTTCAGATAATTTATTTCGTGCTTTGTTGTCGGAAACCCAAATTCCGATTGGGTTATTCCCATATCGTTAAGCATTAGGTTAATAATAGTTTTTTGAAGTTTTGCTAAACCCAAACGTGATGTTTGAACTCCGTCACGATTAGTTACGTCTACAAAGTAAATTCTGTTGTCTGTCATATTTTTTCCTCATTCTAATAAACTATATTATACACAAAATATGTTAATCAACTTGCAATTTTACATAAGATTAATTAAAATGGTTGTTAAAGAGCTATTTAAGAATATGAAAAACGATACAAAAATTTTAGATAAAAAGATTGAAAAACAAGTAAAAACAGGAAATGTAAAATCCGCAATAGAGCTTTGTCAGATAGGTCTTCAAAAAGATCCGACAAATGCTGATTTGCATTTACGCTTAGGCGATTTATATTTGGCGTGGCATTTGGATATTTATTCATCATGTCAATATATTGATGAAGCTATAACGGAATATCAAATTGCATTGGAAAGCTACATTAATTCTGCTGAAATCTATTATAAAATAGGTATGGCGCAGTTTTACAAAGGTGATTTTGATAAGGCAATAAACTACTTTGATAATGCAGTTGCCAAAAATCCGAAGTATGCAAAAGCGTATCACATGCTTGCTGAGGTTTATACTAAAAAGGCAAGATTTTTGGATGCGGAAATCAATGCAAAAAAAGCAATTAAATATTCTCCGTTTGCAAGTTCTTGTTCACATTATTTGTTGCATAATCTTTATAAAATTTCATCATTTAGAGTTTTTAAAAATAAAGTTAAGTCTTCGTATGAATATTTGATGTCTATAATGACTTTACCTTTTGATAAAGATGCGTTGAAGAAGGTTGGGGAGGCTATTTCCTATACAAAATTTCTTCCTGTTTTATTAAAAGGCTACATTATGGTTCAGACAAAGGGGCTTGACGAGGCTTTGAATATTTATATTGATGCTATAGACAAGGCTCCCGGTTTTGTACCGCTATATTGCTTATTAGGCGATATTTATTCTTCGCTTGGTCAATTTGAAAATGCAATCACCGAGTATAAAATGGCAATTTGGTTAGATAATTTGAATATCCCTGCATATCGTCATTTGTGCAAAGCCTATGAAGATTTGGGTGATTACGATAATGCAATTGAAGTTTATAAAAAACTTATACAGATAATGCCAAATATGCCTGAATTTCACTCTAATTTGGCAAATATTTTATACATAAAAGGTGATGTAGACGGGGCTGTTTCGCATTTTCAAACTGCAGTAACGCTTAATCCAAGCAAAGAATGGACAAGTGTAGTCAATCAAACTTTAGGTTTTGTTTTTCAAGAGGCAAAACAAGATTTGGACGCAGCAATTACATCATATCAAAGTGCATATTTATTGACTCCTGAAGATATAGACATTTATATAAATCTTGGTAGTGCTTTTTATGATAAAGAAGATTATGAAAATGCACTTGCAATTTATCGCAATGCCTTGGACTTGAACCCTCAAAATGCTAAAATTCATTGTAATCTCGGATTTTTGTATTGGGGAAAAGGCGATACCGATGAGGCGATACGTGAATATGAATTGGCTATTCAATTTGATAACAATTATGATATTGCATATAACAATTTGGGTGTAATTTATCTTGATGACTTGGGTAGAGTACAAAAAGCTATCGAGTTGTTTAAAAAATCGGTTGAGTGCAATCCAAATTATGCTTTGGCTCATTTTAATTTAGCACGTTCTATTGCGATTACAGGAGATAAAATAGAGGCAGCTAAATTATATCAGATTGCACAAGATGTAAATAAAATTACAAACGAAATCGATCCGCAAGATATTACGGATAAAATTAATGCTTTGTTTGAATAATTTGTTTCTTTTAATAAGAATTTAAAAGCCGACAGAATTATCTGTCGGCTTTTTATTATGTGAAATATAATCCTATTCCTTAATCATTTTGGTAATGATTGCCGCAGTTAAAAGACACGCTGCACCGATAAAGAATGAATATTCGTAGTGGTAGTTCAAGTATTCTCCGTTTTTGATAACAGAGTTATTGATTATTCCTGCAACAAGTGTGCATACAAATACTTGCGGACCGGCTATGAAAATATTAAAAATACCCATAACGGAGCCTTCTGTTCCGGGTTTGATATATTTTGAAAGCATTGCAAAAGGTAATGCGCAAACACTTGCCCAGCCGATACCTGATAATGCCATTCCTGTTGCAACAATTATCGGTGAAGTCTTGAATATTCCCATCATCAAATATGCAATAACCATAGATAAAAGTGATATGATGTGAACTTTTTTATTCCCAAATTTTCCTGCCAAAATACCGATAGGAACAGCTATTAAGAAACATATCAGATTAAAAATTGCAAAACATATTGATGAGTAGTTTGTTGCGGTGGTTTGTGTCGGTAAAAATTCAGACTGCAAATCTGCAGCAAGTTTAGTTAAATCCGGAACTGCAAAAACTGTATGAATAGCAAAGTTTGTGAAAAATATCATCATGCACATCATACCAATCCAAGTGAAAAACTGCATAACACATATTTTACCGACTTCAGGTGATAATGCAAAAAATTCAGCTAAATCCTCCCAAAAACTTCCCTTTTGGGTATTTTCTTCGTTATTTGATTTTAGTGTGCTTTTTTCTTTGATAGTTAAGCAAGTCCAAGTCATTGCCAAAGTGAATGCCAATGCAGCCATTACAAATTGAGCTTGAATAGACATTTGATAGTGAAATAAAAGCTTCAAAACAGGTGCAGTTGCTGCAGCAATTACAGAACCTAAACCAATAGCAAGACTTATGTATGAATTTGCAAGAGAGTGTTGTTCTTGCGGTACTACATCAGGAATTAACGCCCTATATGGACCTTGAGCTATATTTATGCAAGCATCAATAACCCAAATCATTATTGCAGCAATCAAAAGTCCGGCCCAAGCAGGTGCATTACCAAATAATCCTGCGATGTTTCCGGAGTTTGGAAATAACCATAAAGCGAGGGATGCGATAATTGCGCCTCCCAGCAAATATGGTCTGCGTCTTCCGAAACGAGACTTTGTATTGTCAGATAACGCTCCTATCAGCGGTTGTACTACCATACCCGTAAACGGGCCTGCAAGCCAAATAAGTCCGTATATTAGCGGGCTTGCTCCAAGATTTTCCGTTACCGGTGCCGATAAAATAATTCTCATTTGCCAAGCAAATTGTAAACCCAAAAAACCTAACGCAAAGTTTAGGAAATTTACAGTCGTAAATTTTTTTAACCCCTCATTATTTTCCATTGGTTATCTCTCCCATAAACTGTTGTATTACTGCTTATTTTTTTGATTTAGAGCTGCAACTATCAGACCCTTAAATAACGGATGCGGTCTGTCAGGACGTGATTTAAATTCAGGATGGAATTGGCATGCCACAAACCAATCGAGTTGTGGAAGTTCTACAACTTCAGCCAACATACCGTCAGGCGACATTCCGGAGAATACTAAACCTGCCTGTGTAATTTTATCTATATATTCATTATTAACTTCATATCTGTGTCTGTGACGTTCTGAGATAACTTCACATCCGTATGCTGTCGCTGCTTTAGAACCTTTTTTTAAGTGGCATTCGTATGCCCCTAAACGCATTGTGCCTCCGTATCCCTTGACATTTTTTTGTTCTAACATTAAATCAATAACAGGATATGTCGGATTTTCATCAAATTCCTTAGAATTCGCTCCTTTTAAACCTACTACATTTCTTGCATATTCAATAACTGCACATTGCATTCCCAAACATAATCCTAAAAACGGCAGATTATTTTCTCTGGCGTAGCGAATTACGTTTAATTTTCCTTCAATTCCTCGAACTCCAAATCCTCCGGGAACTACGACCGCGTCAACATCAGAGAGTTGTTTTTTACAAGCTGCATAGTCAACGCAATCTTCAGAATTTATCCATTTGATTTCAACGGCTGAAGAATTTGCGTAACCGGCATGTTTTAGAGACTCAACAACTGATATGTACGCATCAGATAATTTTGTGTACTTACCTGCAATTGCAACTTTTAATGTCTGTTGAGGATTTTTGATTTTATTTACTAAAGCTTCCCAAGATTGTAAATCAGGTGTTCTGTCTTCCATAGATAACATTTTTAACACAACAGAGCACATGCCTTGATTTTCCAAAGCTAAAGGAACTTCATAAATTGTTTTCATATCCCTGCATTCAACAACTGCATCTTTTGGTACAGAGCAAAATAATGCCAATTTTTCCCGTTCTGTTTTTGGAATTGGTTTTGAAGTCCTGCAAACTAAAATTTCAGGTTGAATACCATAGCTTCTTAACACGTTTACGCTGTGTTGGGATGGTTTTGTTTTTAATTCTCCCGATGTCGGTAAATACGGTAAAAGTGTGCAATGTATAGATATTGCATTACCAATGCCGACTTCGGATTTGAACTGTCTTATAGCTTCAATGAAAGGTAAACTTTCAATATCTCCTATCGTTCCGCCAATCTCAATTATATGAAAATCAGGTTTAAATTGTTTTGTAGCTGCAACAATTTTTGTCTTGATTTCGTTTGTGATGTGCGGAATTACTTGAACAGTAGCTCCAAGATAATCACCGCGACGTTCCTTATTTATAACTTCTTGGTAAATTCTGCCTGAAGTTACGTTATTTACCTGCCCGAAACTTGTATCTGTAAATCTTTCATAATGACCTAAATCCAAATCCGTTTCAGCGCCGTCGTCGGTTACAAAAACTTCCCCGTGCTGAAATGGACTCATTGTTCCCGGATCAATATTGATATAAGGATCAAATTTTTGGATTATTACCGAATAATCTCTTGATCTTAATAGTCTTCCTAACGATGCCGCAATTATCCCTTTACCTAAAGAACTTACAACACCGCCTGTTACAAAAATATATTTAGTCATTTCCCCTCTTTATTATTATTTTTTTTCGGTTCTTTTGTAAAAATCTTCAATAAATCCGGTATTAAATTTCCCGCTCATAAATACTTCATCTTCAATAATGGCTTGATGGAACGGAATTGTTGTTTCAACTCCGGTAACGACGTATTCTTTTAATGCGCGATACATTCTTCTTCGAGCTTCGTTTCTATCACGCCCCCAGCATATCAATTTGCCTATCATTGAATCGTAATAAGGCGGAATTGTATAATCCTGATAAACATGTGAATCAACTCTAATTCCGAAACCGCCCGGAGCTAAATATCCTGAAATTGTTCCCGGATTAGGCATAAAATCTTTTGCCGGATTTTCAGCATTGATACGGCATTCTATCGCATGTCCGTATAGTTTAATATCGTCTTGAGTATAACTTAAAGGTTCTCCTGATGCGATAAGTATTTGTTCCCTTACTAAATCCACTTGGGATATCATCTCTGTAACACAATGTTCAACTTGAATTCTTGTATTCATTTCCATAAAATACCAACTACCGTCGTGGTCTAGTAGGAATTCGCATGTTCCGGCACCTTCATAGTTAATTGCTTTTGCAGCTCTGACTGCTGCAGCTCCCATTTCTTTTCTTGTTTCTTCGTCTATTGCAGGTGATGGCGCTTCTTCCAATAATTTTTGATGTCGTCTTTGAATAGAACAATCTCTTTCTCCAAGATGAACAACATTTCCGAAACTGTCACCTAAAATTTGGACTTCAATATGACGAGGATTTTCAAGGAATTTCTCTGCGTAAACATCAGGATTACCAAAGAAATTTTTAGCTTCAGCCTGACAAAGTTCCATATTAAGTCTGACATCTTCATCGTTACGGCAAACTCTCATACCTTTTCCGCCGCCGCCTGCGGTTGCTTTTAATATAATAGGATATCCTACTTTGTTTCCGAATTTTTGTACTTCTTCAACCGTATGAACAATTCCTGTTCCAGGAGTAACCGGAACATCATTTTCAATCATAGTTTTTCTTGCGGTTGCTTTATCGCCCATTTTGCGCATAGCGGAAGCACTCGGCCCGATAAATTTAATGCCCTGCTGTTCGCATATTTCTGCAAAATCGGCTCTTTCAGACATAAAACCGTATCCGGGGTGTATTGCATCAGCTCCGGATACCATTGCGGCTGACATTATTGCAGGAATTGATAAGTAACTATCAGCACTTTTTGCAGGTCCTATACAATAAGCTTCTGTTGCAAGTCTGACGTGTAGTGAATTGGCATCCGCCTGAGAATATATAGCGACTGTCGGTATTCCAAGCTCACGGCATGCTCTGATTATTCTTACTGCAATTTCACCTCTGTTTGCGATTAAAACTTTTCTAAACATTTCAAAATATCCCTTACTAATAAACTAAGAAGTGAACGAGCTTTTCGTCCACTTCTTTCAATTTTATTCCTATTCAACGTACATCAAAACCTGACCAAATTCTACAGGTTGACCGTCCTCAACGCAAATTTCAACGATTTTACCTGAAATTTCCGCTTCGATTTCATTCATCATTTTCATAGCTTCAACTATACAAACAACATCGCCTTGAGAAACAGATTTTCCTACCGTTACAAACGGTTCAGCATCAGGTGATGGTGATTTGTAGAATGTGCCGACCATTGGCGATGTAATCGGAGTTCCTTTTTTTACAGGAGCTGCTGATTCATTTGCGGTTGGTTGAGGAGCAACAGGTGCAGCTCCTGCTGTAGGAGCCGGCACTGCAACTGTTTGCGGTGCTGATGTTACGATAACATCTTTTCTTAATGTGATTGCTTGTTCACCGTCTTCTAAAGATATCTCTGTCAAGCCGGTATCTGCAAGTATATTTGCTAATTTTTCAATATATTCTGTTTCAAATTTCATATTTTGCCTTTCTTATGAACCAAAAACCTTTGAAATACTATAAGTTAGCATCTGTCTAAATATTCGTTGGTTCTGGTATCTACTCTTATAACATCTCCGTTAGATACGAAGAATGGTACGTTTACAACTGCACCTGTTTCTAATGTTGCAGGTTTTGTTCCGCCTTGAGCTGTGTTTCCTTTTTCGGCAGGAGGTGTATCTACAACCTCTAATTCAACGTGTGCAGGAATATCAACACCAATGATTTTTCCTTCGTGAGTTAAAATCATAACATTCATATTTTCTTTAAGGTATTTAATTCCGCTACCGATTTGTGCTTCTTCAACGTGAACTTGATCGTATGTTTCATTATCCATCATCACGTAAGCAGAACCTTCTTTATATAAGTATTGCATTTCTCGTCTGTCTAATGTTGCTTTTGCTACTTTTTCACCGGCTCTGAATGTTTTTTCAACAACTTGCCCTGTGATGACGTTTTTCAATTTAGATCTGACGAAAGCTGCGCCTTTACCCGGTTTTACGTGTAAAAATTCAACAACTGACCACAAGCCGTTATCTAATTCTACTGTTAAACCTGTTTTAAAATCGTTTACTGAAATCATATTTTTTCCCCTTATAAAAAGTATTAGCTTTTATGGAGTAATGATATCACAAATATTTCTTTTTACCAAATTCCTTTACAGAATGTAAAGGGTAGTGTTTTAAATTCTTCATAAAATGTTGTGTTACAATTCTTAATAAAAGAGGTAAATTATTAAAGTTTTCATTTGGATATGCCGAATATATATTTGTAAGGAAACAAAGGGATAAGTCTTATGAGTTTAAATGTTAATTACAGCTCTTTATACAAAAACGGAATAGATACTTCTTTATTAAAAGATGTATCACAGGAAATTCTCCGTCGTGCTGCTGAAAAAAACTCTCAATATACCAATTCTGCAACAACTCAAAGAGTTAATTCCATCGCAAAACCTATAGAATTAGGTGTTGACTTATATCAGGGTAAAATTGATACCTCTATTCAAAAACAAATTGCAATGAATAACACTTTGCAATTCCAATTTAACCAGGCTACATTAAATTCTATTCAATATTTAAATTCACAAGCTGCAATTTCAAAAAATATTGACGGTAAATATATGCCGGCTGTGAATGAACAAGTAACAGAAACTCAAAAAGCAGTTGAAGCTGCTCCGGCATCTCAATTTATGAGTATTTTTGCTGCTGCAACCGCTAAGGGTAGAGATGGTTCAAATCCATTCTACAGCGGGGGGCTCTTGGCAGGAAAAGATAAAAAAGATAAACAAGAAACTGTTGATTCTTTAAAAAGTATATTCATTTAATAAAATAAGATTTCTCATATAAGACTTATGTTTTCCTATGTTTACAATTAAAATAGTTCTCCCAATACGGGAGATTTTTTTTATTTTTAAATATATCCGATTGTCCGATTTTGAAATTCTTATTGTTATTTAAGATATTTATACACAAATGAGGAGGTAATTATGAAGAATAATATTTGGTTTTTTGCAGCTTGCGTGTTGATGTTTTTTGTAGGTTACAGTTTAAATGATGCTGCGAATTCTTTTCCGAAATATAAAGTAGCCGTTATTGATGTTTCTCAGGTGTTGTCAAAATCAAGTGAAGTACAAACTCTGCAGCGCTCTCAAGAAAAGGATATGGAAGAATTGAATACCCTGATATCAAAAGCTCAAAATGAACTTTTGAATGAAAACGATAAAACAAAACTTTTGCAAAAAGAGGCGGTATATAGAAAAGAAATTGAAACTAAAAAATTAAAAATGGAAAAAGAATATAATTCAAAATTGGCAAAAATAAATGAAAATATAAAATCATTAATCTCAAAAGAGGCAAAAAAATCAAATTATAATCTTGTTTTACCGACCGGAATGGTTATTTCAGGCGGTGAAGATATAACCGAAAATGTTGTAAAACAAATGAAATAATTAAGTTAGGCTTGCCGCATTGTATGAACTTCTGACTAGTGGTCCGATTTGATAGTGAGAAAACCCGACAGATGCGGCAAGTTGTTTTAATTGTTCATATTCTTCAAGTGAGTAATACTTACTCACGGGCAAATGATCCTTTGTCGGTTGTATGTATTGACCTATTGTTAAAATATCGCATCCTACAGATTTTAAATCTTCAAGTGTTGATTTAATTTGAGCTTGAGTCTCACCAAGACCAATCATCAAGCCTGATTTTGTTTTGATATCACTATTTTCTTTTATGTATTTTAATACTTCAAGCGAATTGTCGTAATTTCCTTGCGGGCGTGCTATTTTGAATACTTCTTTTACCGTTTCTATATTGTGGTTGAAGACATCAGGATGAGCTTGTATAATTACATCAAGTGCAGATTTGTTGTTTTTAAAATCGGGGGTTAAAATTTCGATTTTAGTATTAGGTGAAGATTTTTTTATTTCATCTATACAGTTTGCAAAATGTTTTGCACCGCCATCTTCGAGGTCATCACGAGTAACCGATGTTATTACCGCATATTTCAATTCTAATTCTTTAATTGCTTTTGCAACATGTTTTGGTTCATCTAAATCCAGCGGATTAGGTTTTGCGCAACCGATGTTACAGTATCTGCAATTTCTTGTACAAATGTTGCCCATAATGAGAAATGTTGCGGTGTTTTTAGTATAACATTCGTTTTTATTAGGGCAGCGCGCGTTTTCGCAAACCGTGTTAAGACAGTTTGTTTTTAAAATTTTACGCACATTTCTGGTCGTATCTGTATCTATAATCGGTCGTTTTAAGTATTCCGGTAATCTTTCTCTCATATTATGAACCTTATTTTTTATTTTTCGTTTTACAATTATATAACAAAAAATTTTATGTTTGCTTTTTATACAAATACGTTATATAAATATATTATCAAGATTAACATAAACAGGAGTAATAGAAATGAAAAAGACAATCGCACTATTTGCAGTATTCTCAATGACTTTACCGGCATTTTCCGCAGAACCGTTATTGCTTGAACCGTTAAGCCCGACAGTATTATCAACAACTCCGGGTATCCAAAATACAGTACCTTCAAGATACGATAATTCTGTTCAAGTATCTATGCCTGGAGGTTTTGTTGGAACTTATGATTCTAATATGGTTCCTCAAAATGCTGTTGCAGAAGGTAAACCTGCACCTGAAAAGAAAGTTCCGAAAGTAAGAGTTCGTACAAAACAAAGAAGTCAAGGAAATTCTTACTGGAATGCCGGCGGTAAAGGAACTAAATCATTCTTTTAAGATAAAAAGAGCAGTTATGAACAGACCCTTAAAATCAAAGGGAGGTTCAGAATGCAAGTAATAAATGACTTCTGTCTTGTACAGAGGTCATTTTATTTTTATCCCCAGCGTGAGATTTTTCTTGTTTTTGAACGTTTAGTTGCCGAAAATGCAACTTTACGGGCTTTTAACAGTAGGCGTCTGCCCTCAATATTTCTTGTGTATACTATTTCGCAATCTCCGATGTATTTTTTCCAAAGTTGTGCAAATATTTTTACATCTTTTTTGTTTGTTGATAAAATCGAAGGAATTGCAAAGTAGTCAGTTTGTTTTATTATGTTACAGAATTTATCGCGTTTTATCAGCAGGTATCTTGGGTTATCTATCGGATCTAAAAATTCCTTCATTGATTTAATAAGAAGATTGTTTTCTTCAACAGGAAGATTTTTGCAAGCGATATAAGAAGTCTCGGTATCTTTAACAATACTTATACCGGCATTTTTTAGAGAAGTTTTAATAAGCCCTGAATAAGAAAGCGTTTCAAGGTGAACTATCGCAATTTGTCTAAGTACGCCCTCTACGGTTCCGGTACGCAGAAATTTAATTCCTACGTATAAAAGGCTGATAATTAATGCGATAAACCAAATTGCGATTAATAAAAAATCTTGCAAACTATTAACATATAAAAAAGTTGCAACAAATAATGATAATATTGTGAAAATAATTTCGCGATAACCTTTGTAGGTAAGAATTTTTACTGTCATATTAGGAGTTTCAACACCTGTATTAAACTGCATTTCTCCTCGATTGTATCCCAGATAAAGCGCATTCTGCCACCAAGTTTTTGTTTGTTCTCGATTTTGAGCAAGTTTCATTGTTGTACGGTTTAAATCAAGAAATAACTTTTCGCCCTGTGAATTTAACAGATTATAGTTATTATCCGCAAATACTCTTGAAATACCGTTTACAATCTCATGTTTATCAAAATATGACGGAGCTTCAAAACCTTCAAATCGTTTTTCAAGTTGTCTTATATCATAAAATCCAGCGTTTATTGTATCAATAAAATTGTCAGAAGTATAATTTTCTTTGAATATGAAATTTGAACATAAATCTGTTGATTTTGGCAGTTTAACGGATGCAAGATGCCAGATATTAGAAATTTTTGTCGGATTATTTTTATCAATTCTTATTGCTCGCCCGCGCATTTGGTTTGATAACATATAAGAACTGACCGTGCTTGAAAGTATTAATGAATTTATACTTGGCGCATCCCAGCCTTCTCCCAAAAGAGCTTGTGTTCCGATGAGAATGTTGATTATTCCGCTGTTAAACATTTCTGTCACTAAAGAAACGATACAATGTTTTGCAGCGTCTTTCGGAGTTATTTTTATGTAATTTTCATCCTCTTTGTAATTCGAAATTGTTACACTATCAGGCGATACTTGATTTTTAGCCAACAAGTCATAAAAAGCCTGCTCTGTAGTTTTCGGAAGAACAATCAGCGAACCGCATAGAACTCCGATTGGAATTTTTGGGAATTTATCTTTAACCGTTCGCCAAATCGGCACAACCCCAAGATGTGTGTTATCAGTATCATTTGCTTTGATATAATCGGCTAAAACCACCATTCGCAAGTCTTTACCTAATGATAAATTTTCAACCTCAACAATCTGAACTATAGAATCAAGTTTACCTAACGAGCCGGTAATTTGTTTTTGGATTTTTGTGCTGTCATCAAGGATTATACGTTTGTTGTGTATAAGTCCAAGATGTTTTGCTAAATTCAGATATTCCGTTATTTTTTCTTCAAGGTTTGAAAATTCTTCTTTATTGGTAATTAAAAATCCGTTTAAAAATATTTTTGCCTGTTTTGAATTGAAGTTTGGGAGTTCCTCAAATTTTGCATCAAATAAATCCAAAAAAGTTTTAGAAATAGTACATCCCGTAGCTTTTAAAAGTGAGGCTATAGATACATAAAATTCAGGATTTTCAAAAATTTTTTCCACCGAGTTATCATCGGGGGTTAAAAAATCCATATTGCGCAGGTAGAGTAAAAGCTGCTTATCATTTAAAAGTTTTTCCAAAAATTTTGAAACATTTTGATTATATTTTTTTATAAAATCTTTTTCATTATCTCTTAATAAAGAAAAATGAATAAAATCCTGATGAGGACAAAGGTCGTTGTTTTTTACAAGTTCTGGGATTGATATAACCTCATCTATTTCTCCGCACAGTTCTTCATATCTTTCCCATTCAGCATAATCCACGTCATAAGGCGGAGTTGCTGTTAAGGCAACAGTCTGTTTCGGTTTTAATTCTTCAACCAGATATGTCAAAGCTTTCCACCATTCTTTTCTTAAGTGGTGTGCTTCATCAAAACACAATACGGAAATTTTTGCATTGTTTAGAATTTTAATAATTTCATCAGCTTTTTTTGAATTGAAACGCTTTGAGTATGTAATTGAATTTTCATCTGTTTCTTCTTCGGGAGTTTCTTGCTCATCATTATCGTTTGAGCCGCAAAATGACGCAAGTAAGGCTTGGTAAGTTATTACTGTTATAAATTTTGGGGTGCGAATATTTGTAGATACTGCATCGTAGTCTTTTTCTTCTAAAAAAGATTTACAAATCCTGTCATACCATTGGTTTTTTATTGTATTTGTCGGACATAAAACAAGTGTTGGTTGGTTTAGGCGTGAAATGACTTCAATTCCGAGCGTAGTTTTTCCGGCTCCGGGAGCGGCAATTATATGCAGCTTTTCATCCATAAGGTGAAAATCAAGACTATCAAGAATTCTTTTTTGGTAACTTCTCCATTTACCTTTAAATTTAAGTATGCTTGTCAATTTCTATCCTTTTTAAATGTTTAATTTGTATCCGCCGCCGTATATTGTTTCAATATATTTTTTCCCGTCAGATATTTTATCAATTTTAGCTCGTAAATGTCGAATATGTACTCTGATAGTTTCAATATCATCATCGGGTGCGTATCCCCAAATTTCTTTTAAAAGTTTTGCCGATGAAACCATAGTTCCGTGATTTTGGAAAAGTAAGTTGAAAATATCAAATTCAATCGGAGTTAATTTTGTTTGCTTATCTCCGATTTTCACGCTATACAATTCCGGTAATAGGGTAATTTCGCCCAAAGTTAGTAAATCTCTTGTTGAAGCTGATACCGGAATTTGATTTGTTCTTTTTAATAACGCCCTGACCCTAACCAAGAGTTCTTCTATTTCAAACGGTTTTACCAAATAATCATCTACCCCGATATTAAAACCGTTCACTTTATCATTAAGTTGAGATAATGCTGTTAACATAATAATTGGTATATTTTTAGTTTCTTCGTTTTGACGTATTCTTTTGGCAACAGTGAACCCGTCTACATCAGGCATCATAACATCCAAAACAATCAAAGATGGCATCTCCTGTTTTGTCAGCGCAAAACCCTTAACTCCATCGTATGCCTGTACTACACGATAGCCTGCTAATTCTAAATTAACCTTGACAAGTTCATTGATTGCCTTGTCATCATCAATAACCAAAATAGTATTGTTCATAGTCAAATTCTAGTACAAATTTGTATAAATTAAAATATACTTAATAAAACTTAACAGCTTTCACGCCCAAAAAACAATATATAAGTGTATTTATGACCATTATTGATTTTGGTAAGAAAACTTAAAGGCAAAAAACTGGTAAATTATTTTTTTTATTATATTATGTAGTAGTGTAAAAAATATACATTTATGACAAAAGGAGACAACAAAATTGACAGATTCACCTTTAGACGCATTTAAAAAATCTGATATAGAAGAAGTTCATTTGGGACAACACGTATTGGCAGAGTTTTTTGAATGTGACCCGAATACTTTAAACAGTATTGATAAAGTTGAAAAATATATGGTAGATGCCGCTCTTGAATGTGGTGCAACAATCGTTCAGAAATGTTTTCACATGTTTAGTCCGTACGGAGTTTCAGGTGTTGTAATTATTTCTGAAAGTCATCTTGCGATTCATACATGGCCTGAACTTGGCTATGCTGCGGTTGATTTATTCACTTGCGGAACTAAATGCGACCCGAAAGTTGCTTATGAATTTTTGAAAGATAAATTCAGTTCAAGAAAAGCAAGTTTTACCGAGTTAAAACGCGGTGTAATTACAAGAAATACTATGAAGGTTGTTGAAAAACCTTTTGAAATTATGCAGCAAATAGAAAGTTAGAATTTATTTATTTAAATAAAATTTTATTGCAGAAGGAAGAAAACTTATCAAATCTTCAGCCATGACTGAGTATTCGGTAAGTTTTTCTTTTGCCAAATCGCCTGACAAGCCGTGCAGATATACCCCTAATGCCGCAGCTTCAAAAATATCGCAACCCTGAGCAACAAGTCCTGCTATCATTCCTGTTAATACATCGCCTGAACCTGCTTTTGCCATTGAGTTGTTTCCTGTTGTATTGATGTACTTACGTCCGTCAGGTGCGATTACGACTGTCTGATGTGTTTTTAGAACAGTTATGCAATTATATATTCTTGAAATTTTTGCGGCACTTTCTTCGGTATTTTTTAAAACATCATCAAGTTCACAATTTAACAGTCTTGCAGCTTCTTTTGGATGTGGTGTAAATATTGCTTTTTCAAAATTTTTTGCCGTAAATAATTGAGGAGTTTTTGATAATATATTTAACCCGTCAGCATCAATGATAATCGGTATTGACTTGTCGGCATTTTGAATTGTTGTTTCAAAAATATCAATTGCGCTTTCATCCTGAGATAACCCGCATCCTATTTCTATAACCTCACAATTAAGGTGTTCTAACAATTTTTTGCGAGGTACAAACACCAAATTTTGAGATTGAGCTGCAACTGCGTCAATTACTCTTTCCGTTGAACATAAAAAACAATATCCGCAACCGATTTTTAGAGCTGAAACGCTTGAAAGATATGCTGCGCCGGTCATATAATCAGAACCTGCTATATTTAAAACCCGACCGTATGTTCCTTTGTTAGAATTTTCTATTCGCTTTGGCAGTTTATAATCCATTTTGTCGTATCGCCTCGTAAGCTACAATTGCTACGGAATTTGAAAGATTTAGACTTCTTTGCCCTTCTTTCATTGGAATTGTTCTGGCATGAGAATCTTTTACGTATTTTTCCGGCAATCCTCTGGTTTCAGGCCCGAATACAATAAAATCCCCGTCCTTAAATTCAATATCAGTGTATAATTTATCCGTTTTTGTTGTTAAATAATAAAATGTTCCATCAGGAAATTCATCATACAACTGTTCCATTGTGTCAACTTTATGGATATCTACGCTTTCCCAATAATCCAGTCCTGCACGTTTTGTATATTTGCTTGACAATGAAAACCCTAATTTGCCAACCAAATATAAACTTGCTCCGCAGCAGGCACAAAGTCTTGCGATATTTCCGGTATTTTGAGGAATTTCAGGTTCATATAAAACAATATTTAGTTTTGCCATAATGTTAACTCTTTAATTATTTATTAAATAATTTTCCGCTTTCCGCAACAACCGGTATAGCTCGAACAACGCAGAATATAATTGCAATCCAAGCAAGTATCACGGCAATAAGCCTTGTGGTATCAGCAACGCACGAACATAGTCCGGGAATGTACGCAACTATTAAAAGTACAAATGCTGCAACTTTTGCGACAGCATAGCTTATTCTCATAAATTTTGATGCGCAGATAAATTTTCCCCACGCCGTTGATTGCATTGATTTTTCTCCAAAGGCTGTCATTCCCTTAGACAAAGCAACACTTCTTATACTGTCTGTCGTAAATGCTCTTGCAATACATATAAGCGGGAATATTATATTTAACCACCCTAAAACAGCGAAAACTGTCCAATATGATGCTTCAACAATTCTGTCACCCATAATATCAAGTACCGAACCCCATTCTGAAGTTTGGTTGTATTTTCTTGCAATATATCCGTCAACTCCGTCCATTGCAAAAGCAATTATTGTGAGGACTACAGCCCAAATATATGCGCTTGTTGTGTGTACGTACAATAAACCTATTGCCGCAAAAGCCACAAATATTCGGCTTACTGAAACAATATTTGCTGTGTTATTTTTAATATCCATTATTAATTTGACCTCTCTTTATAATTTTTTTGATCTTGAAAGTGCAAAATCTACGTTATCAAGATTTTTTGTCCTGTCGCCCAGCATAATTTTTTCCGCTTCTTCTAAAATACTTACGACAATAAATCCGTTTTCTCCGTCAGAACGAGCTTTTTTCCCCGTTTCGCAACAACTGATGAAATGCTGACATTCAAGTTTTAGCGGTTCAATTTCCAAAATGTCAGGTTGAATATTTTCGCTGCTGCCTGCTTTGAAGTTTTCATAAATGGTCAGTTTGTGATCTGGAACCGTGTCATCCAAGATTGCCGTCTTTTTTGTTCCTCGAACAAGCAATTGTACATGTTTTCTTGGTGTAATCCAACTGTCTGAAATCTGTCCGACCATTCCGCCTTCAAATTCAATAGTAAGATGCGTTATATCCATTATGTCGTTTTTGTCTGATGAACAACCTACCGCAGATATTACTCTGACAGGGTCTTTGCCTGTAACGTAGCTTATCATTGACACATCATGTGGTGCCAAATCCCACATTACACTTCTGTCATTTTTAAAATAATTTATATTGAGCCTGTCACTTTGAGCGTAAACAACATCACCCAATACCCCTTCGTCTATCAGCATTTTTAATCTGTTTACAGCCGGATGATACAATAAAAGGTGTCCGACCATAAGCGTTAAGCCTTTTTCATCCGCCAAATCCGCTAAATCTCTTGCTTCTTGAGCTACTGTTGAAATAGGTTTCTCAACATAAACGTGTTTACCGGCTTCAAGCATAGCTTTTACAAACTTGTAATGTGTATGGCTCGGAGTAACTACAACTACTCCCGTGATTTCACTACTGTTTAAGATATCGTGAAAATCTTTTGTTGTTTTTATATTTGGATATTGTTCTTTTACTTTTGCAAGATTTTCATCATCCAAATCGCAAACCATTCCAAGTGCATTCAAATTATAAAAATTTCGGACAATATTGCGTCCCCACAGTCCGCAGCCTAATACTGCAATTTTTTGTTCACTCATACTACCCTAACTTTCTGTCTGTTACTTAATCTAATTATAAACCTGAAAAGTTTTTTTGTAAATATTTTTACTTTTTACATCCCGCGTCGTTGTTGTTCTTTTTGTGCTTTTAGTGCTTCAATTCGCAGGTCATACATTTGTTTATAATTATCAAAAAATATTTCACTATCTTCCGGAGGAAATTTCTGTACCAATTTATCCAACAGAGGTTTTGGCATTTCAGAAATTTTAACCATTCTGTCAAGAACTTCATCTGTCATCGGATACAAATTTTTATAATTTTTGTAAAATATGTGGCTACATTCCGCTTCGGCTTGGGTTGTGTGTTTCATTGCCTGTTCGCCCAATTTGTAGGTTACGATATTTCCGTCAAACATAACTCCGTGATATTCATTCAATACAAGTCGTATCATTAAATCATAATCCGCTAAAAGTTTAAATTTTGAATCAAAACCTTTTAGTTCGTCAAGTGTTGATTTGCGGAAAAACATTGCTTGACGAGGACAAGGTGATACTTGAAATACGTTATAAATTGCAGGATTAAATTGAAAAACATAACCTTCAGGGTGTACGCAATATGACGGGAAGAAACAAAAATCAGCTTCTTCTTGTTCCATTACGTTTACTATATCCGCAATTCCTGTAATATCGTGATAAAAATCATCACAACTTATAAACGAAACATATTTACCTTTTGCTCTGATTAATCCCTTGTTAAACGCTTCAAATTTACCGTTATCCGGTTCTGAGAAAAAATTGATATATCCTGCGTTTTTATATTCCTTTAGTAATTCTTGAGTTCCGTCGGTTGACGCATTATCAATAATCAGGTGTTCAACATACGGGTATGTTTGTTTTTCCAATAGGTTTATCAACAGAGTAAAATCATCTGCCAATCCTTTTTCTACCAAGTTTGATGTTGTTGTGATTACGGTTACATCCGGTTCGTACATATTAATATCCTTATTTTAGTAATTTGCGTATATATTTCTGAGAATTTGCTCCTCAATATTTTTTTTATCGGCAGAAGTTGTTTTTGCATCATTTATCATGATATCAAAAGCGTACATTCTTCCGCGTCTTGTGATTATATAGCCTGCGATTGCGCTGGTATCGGAAAGTGTGCCGGTTTTGGCATTCAAATTCTCTTTCATATACAACATTCTGTTTTTAAGTGTTCCTTCTCCGGGTTTTGGCAACATATTTTTGAAAGTTTCAAATTCGGTTTCGCCTGCTTTGTATACCAAAAAATCTGTCATAAAATCAGCAGTCATAAGATTATTTTTTGAAACTCCGCTGCCGTCAACTATTTTTATATCATCGGTATTTATATTAATGTTTTTCAAATAGGTATTTAGCATTGAAACAGAGTTTTCTGATGTGCCTTGAGAATTTGCCCAAACGCTTCCTGCCATTTTAAATAAACTTTCCGCAACCAAGTTGTTACTGTTTTTCAGAATTGTTTCCAGCATTGGCGCAATTTCGTGTTCGATTTTATCAACAACATATACGTTTTGTGCCGGAAGTGTTTCATTTTTTATAGGGTTGAAATATTCTAATTTTTTATTTCTGATAACTTCTTCCAACCTCAAAACAAAGTTAATTTTTGGGTTATTAACAGGAATAAAAATTGAATTAAGTTTAGAAACGGTACCTGTTATATTTATCGTATTTGGTGCAATACTGTTATTGCGTTCCAATTTGATATTGTTTGGCTGAGTTTTATCTGTTACTAGCAAATTCATGAAAGTAACAGGATAAAACGGTTTTACTGCGATAGCTGCCGGAACATTGTTATAAGTTGGTGTTATTTCAATTTTAACAAGGTTTTTGTTGATATTGTAAGCGCTGAACTTTGGCATCAAAGGATTCAATTCATCATCCCATTGCCAGCCTTCACCCCATTCTGATTTGTCAAAAACAGTATCGTCAATAAAAAATGTTTTTGGGGCGATGTTTTTATCTTTTGCAGTAGTAATTAGTTTTTCTAAGTCTGTTGTTGTAAAAAACGGATCTCCCGAGAGTTTTAAATATAAATCGTTATTAGTGCTTTTATACAATGTTGTTGTAAATAAATAATCCGCACCTAAAGTGTCTGAAATTGCTGAGGTTGTTATAATTTTTAATGTTGAAGCCGGCAGCATTGGTGTTTTAGGGTTTAGTGCGTAAAGCTCTTTGCCTGTTTTGGCTTCTTTTATTGATACGGAAACCACACTTTTATTTACGCCTAAATTTAGTAAAGTTTTTGTTATTGTTTCTGCTTTTACCGAATTAATTGTAATTAACATTGCAAATATTGAAATAATTATTTTTTGCATAAGATTTTCACCTCGTAGCTGTCTTTTATGTCGTTAAGTGTCGGACTTTTTTTTCTAAAATCATACATCAAATCAGGAAAAATGTCACCGATTGCAACTCCTTCGCCTGACATTATAGAAACGATTTCTTCGCCTTTGTAATCAATAATTCTTGATTGACCTAAGTTGTATTCTCCATTTTCTATATATCCTGATTGGGTTAATGCGACCATATAACATTGGTTTTCAACGGCTCTTGATTTTGTCATGACTTCCCACGGAATAGGTTTTTTACTGCCCCAAGCTGCGCAATTTATTAGCACGTCTGCGCCCGCTTTTGCGTATTCTCGGTACAATTCCGGAAATCTTATATCGTAGCAAATTGTTAATCCGTATTTTATTCCGTCCAATTCTACCAAGATAGGCTTTTCTCCGGCTTTAACATATTTGTTTTCGTCGCATCCGTAATATGAATACAGGTGCATTTTTGAGTAAGTCGTAACAAGTTCCCCGTTTCTTTTGTATACCGGACATGTATTAAAATATTGGTTATTGGTTTTTGTAATTACGCTTCCGCCGATTATGTTTGCGTTATATTTGCGTGCAGTTTGTGATAAAAATTCCCCTACGCTTCCTGTTGAAATATCTTGAGCGGAGGCTTGAAATTTTGAACATGACCAACCGACAGTCCAAACCTCAGGAAAAACAATCACATCAACTGAGGTTTTTATTCCTTCATTCAATAAATTTTCAGCTTTTTTTATATTCGCTTCCACATCTCCGATGACAGATGACATTTGAAGCATTGCGATTGTTATTTTCTTTTGTTCCATAACTTTAATTTTTTAGCCTCTTTGTATTTTTCGGGTGCAATTTTTTCAAGGTGCAGGAGTGAAGTTTTGATTTCTTCGGCGACTTGTTCATCAGATTTATCGTCGACACTGATAGGTTCTCCATACAAATTCATAAGCCTACAAGGACCTATAGGAGAAGTCATTTTATCCCAAGATGGGAATTTTACAAATGTAAAATCTTCCGAATACCAATGAACAGGAACTATCGGGACTTTTGCTTCTCTTGCAAGAACTATTGCTCCGGATTTAACTTTGTGGACAGGACCTCTCGGGCCGTCGACCATTATTGCAATATCCTCTCCGTTTTTTAGTTTTGAAATCATTTTTAGGGTCCCTGAAACTGCCCCTTTTCTTTGAGATGAGCCTCTGCAAGTTTGAAATCCCATTTTTTCAACAACTCGGGCAATAATTTCTCCGTCTATAGAATTGCTGATTAAGATGTTAACATTTCCTTTGTCTTGCAACCCGTAAACGCAAAATTGGTTTTCGTGCCACATGACATAAATGCAAGGCGAAATTCTCGGGTTGTTGACTTCAACAATATACGTAAAAAATTCTTGTATGTGCATAATAAAATACGCAAAATTGCTGACTGTTTCCATATTTTCTTTGTTTATTAATCTAACCATAGTAGAAACATTCTACCATACACAAAGCTAAAAACCACTTTGTTAAAATAATTTAATCATAGAAGTTGAAATTGGTGGGAAGTTTTTCTTCGATTAATTTGATAAAATCAGAACATTTGTAGCCGAAAGCGTTTGCAAGTTTCCATAAAGTTGTAAGTTTTGTGTCAGCAAGTCCTTTTTCTAATCGGGATAAAAGTCCGTTGCCAATATCATATTCATAGGAAAAAGTATTTATGCCTTTAT
>CAMGGL010000016.1 GCA_946055575.1 uncultured Candidatus Melainabacteria bacterium | reverse complement strand
AGAAATACAAATAACAATTCTAAAATTGGTTTGATGTCATTAGATAAAAGACCAAGTAACAGAATTAACTTTGAGAAAGATTTACATGATACAAAGAAAGCTGATATGGTTCAATCAAATCCTATTAAGGCTATCGGCTACAACTTTGTAAAGGCTTATAATATACTATGCACTCCAAAAAGACGTGCAACCCAAACCGAATCAAATTATGTTCATATCCCATATATGTATATGGCATAATAATATAATGAAAGACTTAACTCTTTTCATTTACCCCGAAAAGCAAAAGTGACTGTACAGGTTACGGATGCAAAAATACTTAATTAATAATATCCTTTCTTTGAAAAAAGAAAGGATAAATTTTTATGAGAGAAGAAATTAAAGATATGAGGAAAAATCTTCAGGATACTCGGGAATTTTTTATGAAAAGGCTTGCCTATACGCTTGGACCTGTTGAATTAAAAAATTTTATGGATAAAGGCGGAGTCCGGGTTGTTGATGTGCGGAATGAGGCAGATTATGCCGTAAGTCACATTCCGGGTGCAATTTCAATACCAAAAGATGAACTTGATAAGCAACTTGATAAACTTTCAAAAGATGAAATAACGATTGTATATTGTTATAATCAGCAGTGCCATTTGGGGGATAATGCGTGCTTAATTTTGGCAGATTACGGTTATCCTGTTATGTTACTTGAGGGTGGTTTTGATGTGTGGGTAAATGATTTCAGATTTGCTACCGCATAAAATTATAGTTGGAGGCAGATATATTCTGTCTCCGATTTTTGTTAAAAGCATTGTTAAACTTTGATTTTTGACATTTTGGTATGTTTGTAATATTCTATCTTATATTGCTTATGTTTTCTTGGCAATTTGGATTATGTTTATGAAAAAGAAACTTACAACAAGCCTTATAATATTCGGACTTTTGGCATTAAATTGTGCTGCTTTTGCTAAGGACAATGCTGTGAAATTGACCAAAAAGCAGAAAAAAGAGATAGAATACATTAATATTGCACAGGTCGGATTTGAGCAGAAACATTATGATATTGCTATTGAATATTATACAAAGGCAATTGAGCTTAATCCGGAAAATGCTGAATCCTTTGCAAAACGTGGTAATGCTAGGTTTTTATTGGGAAAGTATGAAGCGGCAGTAAAAGATTATAGCAAGGCATTAGAGCTTGATCCAAATCGTGAAAATATATATTATAATCGCGCAATTGCAAAGTCAAATTTGAAATCTTATGATGAAGTTGTTGAAGATTATACAAAAGAGCTTGAAAATCATCCTGACAATGTTAATGCTTACCTAAATCGAGGAACTACAGAAGTTTATTTAAAGCAATATGATAAAGCAATAGAGGATTTTTCAAAAGTTATTGAGTTAAATTCTGAAAATGAATTGGCATATTATAATCGTGGAATTGCAAAGCGTAACAACGGTGATTATGCCGGTGCAATTGAGGATTATTCTAAAGTTATAGAATTGGATTCTGACAATGTTGATGCTTATAACAATCGTGGTGCTGCAAAGTTTTATTTGAAAGATTATAAAGGAGCAATTCAAGATTATTCTAAGGTTGTCGAATTAGACAAAAACTTTAAACAGGTTTATTATAATCGTGGAATTGCAAAGTTGGGAATACAAGAGTATGAAGACGCAATTCTGGATTTTACTAAAGAGATTGAAGCAAATCCTAAGAATGATTTGGCGTATTATGAAAGAGCTATCGCTCAATCTCGTTTGGAACATTTTACAGGTGCGATTGATGATTATACAAAGGCAATAGAAATCAATCCGAATAATGCAGAATATTATTCTCAACGCGGAGCTTTAATCAGTAAAAGTGACGGTGATTTAGAAAAAGCACGTAATGATTTGGATAAAGCAATAGCGCTTGACGGTGATGATTCGGAAAAATATTTAACACGAGCTATAATTTATTGTAAATTAAAGTTATATTTAGCTGCGGTTGATGATTTGAATATAGTTCTAAAATTTGATGATAGTAATACACAAGCTTATGATTTACGTTCTTATGCCATAAAATCCATGAATGTAAATAATAAGTAATTTAACCTCTTGCAGAAGCTTTGATAGCTTGTACTTTTCTTAATTTCTTTTTAGATTCAATTATACTGTCTGAATTAAATCTGGTAAGTTTTTTATCTGCTTTGTCATCAGTTTCGGTATTACCTGTGATATTACCGTTTGTTGATACTGAGGCAGCAAGAAGTGATTCATCGCTTTCGCTTGGTGCTAAATCAGGTTCTTCATCTGCTGGAATTGTAGTATTTGCTTGATTGTTATTGTGAGTTTCTACGTTTTTTACTTTATTTTGAATATCTGTACTTGAGTTTTTGTGTTTTGCATCAGCCTCTTTTTTTGCTGTCGCAGCATCTTTTGCGGTTTTTTGAGCATCTGAATTTGCAGCTAATCCTGCAATACCTGTAATTGATGCTGTTGTTCCCGCGGCTATCTCACTAAGTCCTTGTGCAAATTGCATTCCGCCAAGTATTGACAATGATACGCCTACGGAATAAGTGAACGGACTTGCCATAAGTGCCATTCCTTCAGTTATATTTGTATTTCCGAGTACGGTGTTTTTTACTCCGAAAAGATTTGTGCCGATACCGACAGCAAGTGTTTTGCCTGAAACTTTGTTTTGGTTTGATATGATTGATTTTAAGGATGCGTTGTCGCCTCCAAGATTTTGGGTATTATTTTTTAATTGGAGAAGTTGTTTTAATCCGTTTGTAACAGATTTATCCAAAATATTTTGACCGTCTTCATTTGTGTTTTGAAGTTCTGTAGATAGGGTGTTAACTTTATCTTGTGCATTTTGGACTTCTTCATATGTTGTTGTATTGATAATAGTTGCTTTTGTTATTGAAATCTCATCTAGAATTCTCATTGATTGATTATTATTTTCTTCTTTTTTTTGTATTGTTAATTGAGCATTTTTATCAACTTCTTTTGTTAAATCGTTACTTTTTTTGATTTGTTGAAGTACTGATGTTCTTGATTGGTCAACTCCTCTTTCTGCAAGTTTCATTGCAGAAGTTGCTTGCTGAGTTGTTTGTGTTGCAGATATTGCATTTGGGGCAGTAAATAAAAGTGATACTCCTGCATTTGTGTTACCTTGAGTATTTGTATTTTGTTGGTTTTCTGTTTCTTCAGTTGAATTTGTAGTTTCTGTAGTGTCGCCGTTTTCAGTTGTATCTGTCGGGCTTGTAGTTTCCGTAGTGTTACTGTTTTCAGTTGTATCTGTTGGGCTTGTAGTTTCCGTAGTGTTACTGTTTTCAGTTGTATCTGTCGGGCTTGTAGTTTCCGTAGTGTTACTGTTTTCAGTTGTGTCAGTTGGAGTTGTGGTTTCTGTAGCGTTGCCGTTTCCTGTTGTACCAGTTGGAGTTGCGGTTCCTGTAGCGTTGCCATTTTCTGTGCCGTTAGTGGCTGTTACATCTTGAATAGTTTGATTACCTGATTTAATTGTTGCATTGAAACTTTTAAGTATTGCATTGGCATCTTTTGAATTCCTGTCTGCCGTTGAACTTGCAATAACTCCGACTGTACCTGTAGCGCCTGCAATTGAGCCGTATATAATTTCATTTTTACCTTGAGTAATTAAATCTACTCCTATTCCGGCAAGGTACATACCTTGTGTGTATGTAACCGGATTTGATATCATTGCCATTCCGTTTGTAAACATATAATTCCCTAATGAGAATGTAACAGCACCTTTTGCTGCAGTTCCAAAACCTACAATCATGGTATCTGCTGATACTTTGTTTAGATTTGCTGCTCGTTGAGTAAGTTCATTGTTTTGCGTTTTTAATAACTTGGATGTTTTTTGATATTTTGAATTCGATGCAGCATTTTTAGAGGCAATAGTTGCAACTACACCTGTATTTTGTCGATTTTCAGTTTCTAACTTTACAATTTCTGCTATTTTTGTTTCTTTTTCTCCTGTTGTATCCTGTGGTGCTTGTTGAGCCTCAGGTTTTGTCGTTTTTTCTTGGTTAATGTTATTTGGTTCGGTAATTTCTGCAGGAATTGTACTTTCTTGAGGGTTTTCAGCTTCAAGTTTTTCTAATTCCAGTAAAATGTTTTCTTCTTGTTGAAAGTTAAGTTCTTGCTTTTGTTGTGCTTTTTGACTTTCTTTATTCAGAGTTAATATTTCTTTTGCTGCTGTTTTTAACTCTTTTTTGGCTTTTTTGCCGGTAGTATTTACTTCAGATTGCTGGCTAAAGGTTTGTAACATTGTTTTTAGTGTTATTCCTGTTGCTGCTTTAGCGTTAAATTCCGAGAAGGATTTGCTTACTGATGCTTCTTTTATTTTTTTATTATCTTCTTTTTCTTCATTATTTTTATTATTTTGTTTTTCATCTTGGTTTCCTTCTACCAGATTTATGTTTTCTTGTGCAAGGTTTGAATAATCTTGTGCAAATTCACTCAGTTTAATAGTTCTGTCTGAGTTTAAATCTTTTGATATGTTGTCTGAAAAAGCCTCAAGATCTTTACCTGTGTTGACTGCAATTGTTGCAATTTCTTCTTCAGAGATGTTATTCAGGATTTCGCTTGTTGTTAAACCCTGATTATTATTGACAACACCTCTTGTCTGGTGTGTTTTATGGAAAAATGTTCTGTCATAACCGCTCAAATCAGTACCTGATTTGATTGTATCTTGAGCAAGAGTTATATTAGTGTTTGTTTGTATATTCAAGTTGTCTAATGATTCAAGATAAGTGTCTAAATTTTCTTGTGCAGCTTGAACTTCTTTAAATACTTTTCCGTTATTTGAATTAAGCATTTTTGAAAGCTCTTTATAACGCATTTGTTCTTTTAAAGATAGTTTTCCTTGACTTTTTTTGTTTTCAAGTTCTTTTAATTCTTTTGCGCCCTTACTGAATTTTTCCATTTCCTTTTTATAGGAATTTTCTTTTTTGTGTTTAATATAGTTTGCGTTTTTGGCAACTTCTTTGTATTCGTTGTATTGAATTTCAGCTTCTTTTTGAGCCTTTTCGGCTTGAATAATATATTGTTTTGCCTTTTTTTGCAGAGAATTTAAATCGTTATTATTTGTAGATTCTTCTGATGATGCAGCTATATCATCACTGCTTGCGCTTTCTGATATCATAATATAATCTGTGATGTCCGCTTCTTGTTGAGCGTGTGCCCACTGACGGACTTCTTCAGGGATAGTTACGCCGTTATTTTCCATTTCAAGGATTTCACTATAGGAAAATCCTGCCCATTTAGGATCTTTTACAGGACAACCAAGTATACTTTTATCATAAATTTCTTTGCTGCGTCCGATTAAATATTTAAGCTTTAAGCTTTTTGCCATATCAAGGTAATATTCATCAGTGAATAACTCTATTTTGTGACCTTCTTTAGCTGCTCTTTCTTGTTCTGATATGTGTTTAGCTTTGACTTGCTTTGCTTTTTCAATTTCTTCTTCCGTGTAGTTTGCTGTTAAGGCAGGGTCAAATGTAATACCGGCGGTATTATATATTTCATTCATCCTTAGTTTTATGGAAATCTTGAATTTTGACATATTACCTTAATCCTATATTTTTATACACATGTATTGTCGGCATTTTAGGATTATAACTTTAGATAATATGTAGTTTTTACGGTTAAATTTTACAAAGCTTAACAATTAAAAATTTGCTAAAAACATTGCAATAATGGCAGCCGCAATCATTGCAGGTCCAAATGGCAAATAAAGCCCGTTTACAGCATTATTTGATTTTATTCCGCAAATTAATTCTCTGCATGTCCATAGTCCGAGTGCAACTAAAACAACCGTACTTGTCCAATATGCTACGGGATGTGTCAGCCATTGAGCGTTTTGCGCAAATAAATAACCAATTGTATAAATTAAAAATATACTAAGTGTTCCAAGTGTTACCCAATTTTTGTTAGTAATAAGTTTTTTGATAAAAATCGGCAGGGTAATAATAATTTGTATAACTCCGCTTAGTAAAAGGATTACAAGTAAGAGTTGAAAAACCGGTAAAAAACTACCGTACATACCTGATCCACCAATCAATGCTCCGAATACCGCGCCAATTCCTGCAGCAATATAGGAGTCACCTTCTCCGAATGTTCTTGCCCCGACAATTACTAAACCTAATCGTGAAATTGCTTCCATTATTAAAAAGCCGAAAATCGCAGCCGCAAGTGAATATATAATAGGGCAAGTTGCTATAAAGTGTAAGTCAATTTTTGGCATTCCAAGAGCTTTAGTGTATGCGATAAATGATAAAGTTGAGTATATTATGCTATACAGTACTCCAAGTACAATCACGGGAATTGTATGAGCATCTGAAACTTTTTTCTCAAGAATATCTGTTCCTGCAATTGCAATAAATAAACTTACGATAATAAGAGAAAATACGTATACAATTATTTGTGCCCAGCCAATCGGGTTCATAGATGACAGTCCGAAAAATTCATCAAACGGTTGGCAAAATCTTATAAATAATCCGACAAATAAACATCCTGTAAGTAATTCGACAATAGGGTATTGAATACTGATGTGTTCTTTGCAGAAAGCGCATTTCCCTCTCAAAAACAGATATGATAATACCGGAATATTATGGTACCATTTCAAAGGTGTTTGACATTTTGGACATTTTGATGCCGGAAAAACAATTGATTCTTCTGACACAGTTCTTAAAATTACTACGTTTAGGAAGCTTCCTATACAAAGTCCTATTATAAAAATAAATGCTAAAACGATTAACGAAAATGCCATTTTTTTTCTCCTTTATTTATAAATTTTGATTATTATCATCTAAGTCTTTTTGAATAATATTGTACAATTTATTCAATGCTCTTTTTAATATTCTTGAAACTTGTGTTACTGAAACTTGTAGTTTTTCTGCAATTTCTTTTCTTGAAGCTCCTTCAATATAATACATGCAAATTGCTGTTTTGTCGGAGCTTGGAAGTTTATTGATTGCATATTCAATGATTTTTTTATTTTCATATACTTCTTCAAAACTTTTGTCATCATCTGCTTGAATTCTATCAAGTAGTGTTTCTCCGCCTTCTGTTGTGTATATGTTTTGATCCAGCGAAATCATATTTTTTATAATTTCAATGTTCATAATTTCTTCCACTTTTTCAAACGGAAGGTTTGTATATCTTGAAACTTCTTCAATAGTTGGAATTTTAGTATTATTTTCCGATAATTCGTTCATTGCGCTGCGAACTTTGGATAGATTTGCAAGAGTTTCGCGCGGAGTTCTTACTATATTGGCTTTGTCACGCAGATAGTGAAGGATTTTTCCTTTGATAACCTTACTTACGTAAGTTTTAAAACTTCCTCGTTCTTCTATTTCGTATGTATCTATCGCTTTTAATACTCCGACTGCACCAACTTGTATTAAATCATCTTTAGAAATTGTACTCGGAAGCGGGTAAAATGTCAGTACTATTTTTTTGACAAGTTTTAGTGTTTCTTCCACTAATCTCAAGTAAACGACATGTTTTTTCTTAATGTCGTTTTCTTTACGATATTCACTCATCAATTCTTCCAATTTCTCTAAATCGGATGTCTTTGTTTCTGTCATATTAACCCTATTTTTCTACTATTATAGCACAAGTTTGCAGGAAATTGAAATTTTAAACTTATTTAATAATAATTATGGCTGCTTAAATGTTTGTGTTATTATTAAGTTACGAATAGATTGTTTAAAGGAGCTTGAAAATGATTACTGTTAAAGATGTTGAACATGTTGCTAAATTGGCAAGACTTGAATTGACCGAAGAAGAAAAAACTCTTTACACGAAACAACTTGGCGATGTGTTAAAGTACGTTGACCAAATGAATGAAGTTGATACTTCAAATGTAAAACCTATGACTCAGGTAATTGATTTTGTTAATGTAATGCGTGAAGATGTTCCAAATCAGGAAATATCCAAAGAAGCGTTGATGTCTAATGCACCTGATGAAGAAAACGGATTTTTCAAAGTCCCTAAAATCGGGGGGTAAAATTTTTGGTCAAATATTGTGATGCTGTAAACCTGCTCACTTCAGCAGGAAAGTTTCGTATATCTTTAGGTTTGGATAGAATAACAGCAATTCTTGCTCTTTTAAATAACCCGCAGGATAAGCTCAGTTGTATCCATGTTGCGGGTACAAACGGTAAAGGTTCGGTTTGTGCGATTTTGTCGTCGATATTGACAAGTGCAGGTAAAAAGACCGGTTTATACACTAGCCCGCATATTTTTACTTATACAGAACGAATAAAGATTAATGGTAATCCGATATCCGAAGAAGATTTTTGTCATTATGTATTTTTTGTAACCGAGCTTGCCGAAGCAAACGGAATTGATTTGACCGAATTTGAAATTTTAACAGCCGTTATGTTTAAATATTTTGCTGACAATGAGGTCGATGTAGTAGTTTTGGAAACGGGGCTTGGTGGTCGTTTTGATGCAACAAATGTAATTAAGAAAAATTTATGTTCAATAATTACTCACGTAGATTTGGATCATACCGAAAGGCTCGGTGACACAAAGGATAAAATTGCTTTTGAAAAAGCAGGGATAATCAAAGCTGGTTGTCCGTGTATTATTTTTGAGGGATTTGAGGTTTATAAGGATGTTGCTGATGAATTAGATGCTCCGTTAATAATGATTGCACCGTTTGCGGATACAGAAAAACTTGCTCTGAAAGGTGTCTATCAACAAGAAAATTTGTCACTTGCTCTTGAAGCAATTAGAGAGCTTTTTCCTGATATTTCACAGGATATTATTGATGTTGGATTACAAAATGTAAAACACATATGTAGATTTCAGTTTATTGAAGATAAAAATTTAATAATTGACGGGGCGCATAATCCAAACGGCATAAATGCCTTACGTTCAAGTTTGGATATGTATTATCCGAATTTGCGGCGCCGGTTTATATTTGGTTGTTTGAATAATAAAGATTATTCAAAAATGGTTAGTGAGTTGTTTGAAGAAGGGGATGAAATTTATTTTTATCATTTTAATCACAAAAATTCCTGCGAAGTTTCCGATTTACAAAAGGTTTGTAGATATTCTTCAAATGAGTTTGATAAAAATACTAAATTGAATTTATCTGACGGCAAACTGAATATTATTTGCGGCTCCTTTTATATGCTAGCGGAACTTGCAGGAATTTTGGGTTTTAATTGTAATAAGTAACTCCTCTGCGAGTGTATTTTTTAGGAGTTTTTAAAATTTTATTATTTTCGTCAGTTGTTGATACTTCTTCACCTGTAGAAACCGTGTTATCAGCCTCATTCGTAGGAGCATTGTCTTTAGCTTGAGGTTGTTCTTGTTGTGTTTTATCAGATGAAACGGTATTATCAGTTCTTCCTGTATTTGAAATATTATAACGTCTGTATCTCTGCATTGGCGGATTAACCGGAGCTACTGTATCTGTTTTGTTTGCGTTTGCGCAATCACTACAACGTCTTGGTTTGCGGTCGGACGTCTTTTTTGAATTTAATTCCGAAAGTTTTTCAATCGGAATATATATTCCGGGAGCTTGCGGTTGTCCAAATTCCGTTGCCGAGCGTGGTGCGCTCGCTCCATATTGGATTGTTGATCTTGAGCCTGCATTGTTGTAGTTTACTTCAATTGTTCCTGCAAGTGCTTCGCTTACACAAAATACTAAAATAAATAATGCTGATAATACTTTTTTCATAATAGATATCCCTTTTGTTATGCTTTTCGTATAATAAAACGATTTAAAAAGTATATTGTTCAAATTTTTTATAGTAGTTTTACATATCTTAATGTTTTATTCGTTAAAGTCACTCTCTGCAACAACTGAAGCAATCTGTTCTCCGTAACTGTTAACTGTTCCGTTAGTTTCTTCAACTATGTATCTTAATCCCTTTTTACCTTCAATTGCTTGTTCTGCACAATCCATCGCATCATCCCAGTCTTTAAATTCTCCGACTAAATTTTTTGATAATTCAGATTTATCTGTTGATGTGTATACTTGAAACATATTATTTCTCCTTTTGATTTTATTTTAGCACAAAATTATTCATACAAGTTTTCTAAATGTGTTTGGATTATTGCATCATGAATTGCACTATTCTCATCTGTGTATAGTGAATTTTTTCCGATTTGTGAAATAACATCAAGTGATTTAATTTGGTTATAAACTTTTTCGTTAGGTATAACTAAAAATAATTTAATTTTTTGTGATGCAAGACGTATAATAATATCTTCTAAGGCAAATATAGCAGACATATCAAGTTCGGTATTTGAAGAATAATTCAAAATAATATATTCGGTTTCGAGTAATTCGTCAAAATGTGAAACGATTTGAGTAATCGACCCAAAGAAAAATTGTCCGTCAATATGTAAAATCCTGATTTTATAGTGAGATTCTCGTTCAATTTTTGTTTCAAACGGAGTATAATCTGTCGGGTTGTAGATATTTTCTTTTATGTTTGTGTTGTCTGCAATTCTTTTTGCGTATAAAATTGCGGATAGTACTATCCCTATACCGAGTGCAAATACCAAATTATAAAATACTGTCAGTAATAAAACACCTATTAATACGTATAAATCATCTTTCGGTGCGTATTTTAATACTTTTATAACTTTTAAATCCAGAATGTCATAACCGATTTTTATTAAAATAGCTGCCAGTACGCAAATTGGAATTTGTGAAATAAATCCTGTTAATTTTAACATTACAAAAACAAGTATTAGTGAACATAAAATCGATGAAAGTCTGGTTGTTGCCCCTGTTTTTACTGCTGCAACACTTCTCATGGTTGCAGCCGAACCATACATTGAACCTGTGATTGCACAAAAAATATTTCCTATACCTTGTGATGCAACCAATCTTTTGGAATTATGTTTGATTTTTGTCAGTGAATCCATAATTATTCCGGTTAAAAGACTTTCACTTGTTGCAATGAAAGCAAGCGTTAGAGCTGTAGGAAGATATTTTGTAATTATTTCATAAGAAAATTCCGGAAAATATGCTTGTGGTAGAGAAAAAGTTATTCCGCTGACTTTTTCTACATCAAGCCCCATGTAGTAAGCTATTCCTGTCATTATTACAAGTGACAAAAGCTGGACAGGGATATATTTAGATATAATTTTTGGGGTGCAGAAAAGTATGATTAATGTTATTACTCCAAGAATTGCCGAATGTGGATTGATGTTCAAAATTAAATTCGGATAAGATGCAAGAGCTTGAATTGTTGAAGAATATGTTGTTCCGCCCAATATTGGTGATATTTGCAGGATGATTATAATTAACCCAATTCCGGTCAAAAATCCTGAAATGACAGGGTATGGCACATATTTTATCATTCGTGGAATTTCTGTCATTGAAATAATAATTTGAAATATTGCAGCCAATAATAGTATAGGGATTACAAGGTTGATGTTTCCTGCTACAGATGCGACAATTACAGCCGTAATTATTGCACAAGGACCTGTAGGACCTGAAATTAGTGGTAGGTTGCAGCCCAAAATTCCTGCCACTAATGATAAGATTACAGCACCCCAAAGGCCTGCTCCGGCTCCCATTCCTGAAGCTACTCCGAACGCTAATGCTTGCGGAAATGCAATGATTGCCGCGATTATTGCACCGTAGATATCACCTTTGATTGTGCTTATATTTTTGTTCAAGTTAAAATCCTCTTATTTAGAAATTTCAGCTTTTATTTTTTCAATTTTTTCAGTGGTATCACTTTCAATATAAATTCTCAAAAGCGGTTCAGTACCCGAAGGCCGAACTAAAATCCAACTTGATTTATCTTCTGTATAAAGTTTTACCCCGTCTTTAAAATCTTTTTTAATTATTTTTTGTCCCGCAATTTCTTCCAGTTTGCTGAATTTTTCAAGTACAGGTTTGATTTCTTCCGTGTTATTTAATTTTTTATCTACACGTGTATTGTGGAATTTGCAGCCTGTAAATTTTTCCAAATCTTTTTGTAATTGGACTAATGTTTTATTTTCGTAAGCCATTGCTTCAAGTATTAATAAATTTGCCAAAATACCGTCTTTTTCCGGTATATGCCCTTGAATACTTAATCCGCCGGATTCTTCACCTGCAATTATCGGATTGTATTTTCTCATGGCTTCGCCAACATGTTTAAATCCGACAGGAGTTTCAATCACCTCAATCCCGAGTTTTTCTGCAGCAATATCAAGCATAAGGCTTGCTCCGACCGTTTTTACCAAAACTCCGTTATATCCTTTATGTTTTTTTAGGTGCATAAGAAGAATTGCAATAATTTCGTTTGGTGTTACGTATTCACCGTTTTCATTTACTACCCCAAATCTGTCAGAATCTCCGTCATTGGCAAAGCCTACATATAAATCTTCGGATTGTTCGGATGAAACTTTTTTGTTTTGAGTTTTTATATAATCAATCATTTCTGTAAGAAACTGAGGTTTTGGCTCAGGCATTCCGCCTCCGAAATTTATATCGTGGTACATATGCATGCTATCATATTCAATGCCTTTATCAGCTAAAAGTTTGTCAAAATAACCGATACTTGCGGCATACAATCCGTCAAAGATTATATGTTTTTTCAAATCTTTTATCTTTGTAAAATCAATTATATTTTTTATATGTTTAAAATATGCATTTGAAAAGTCTGTAACTATGAGTTTTCCCTTGACGCATCCGATAGGTTTTTTGCCGAAATTTGAAACTATTTCGTCTGTAATTTCACTTGTTGCAGGTCCTGCATAATCAGGAATGAACTTTATTCCAAGATATTCCGGCGGATTGTGTGATGCAGTAAACATTATTGCGCAGGCGTCAAGGTGTTTTGCATTGAATGCTAAAACAGGTGTCGGTACAACTTTATCGCTATATAAAACCTTAAATCCGCTATTAGAAAGAATTTCTGCACATTGCAGAGAAAATTCCCGAGCCATATTTCTCGGATCATAGCCAATTATTATTGTTTTGTATATTCCATAATTGTCAAAAACATATTTTCCTATTGCATTTGTTACGATTTCAACATTTTCCTTGTTGAAATCTTTTCCTACAATTGCTCTCCAACCGTCTGTTCCAAATTTTATATTTGTCATAATTACCTCGTTATGTCATTCTTTTTGATTATGTTTCAATGCAGAATGTTTATGTGACTTAATTTGATATTTCTGATATAATTTTAATTGAAATATGGAGTTAAGTAAATGTCAAATTTTGAAAATATAAGAAATGTCGTTTTTTTAGAGCCTGAATGTTCGTTTTCTGAAATGGCAAAAGATGAGTTTTGTCGAAAATATAATCTTCAATGCAATTCTATGGCATTAAAAACTGTTAAACAAATTGTAGAATATGTTGCACAAAATTCTGAGGACACTTTGGGGGTTTTGCCGGTTGAAAATACTTTAGACGGTACCGTAAGAGAATCTTTGGATTGTTTAATGAAATGTCAAAATCCTAATGTAAGAATAATTTCCGAGATAGTTCAACCTATTGAATACTGTCTATTGTCAAAGACGACGGAATTTTACAGTATAACGGGATTGATTGGTACGCCCCGACTTTTTGCAAAATGTCAAGGCTTTATTGATAATGAACTTCCGCGAAATTTAAATATTATTGAAACTCCGTCTATGCTTGAAGCAGCATTTGATTTGAGAAATCATAATTTGACTTATGCAAGCGTTGGTAATCGCAAAATTGCGGAAAATTATATGCTGAATGTTTTAAAAGAAAACATTAACGATAACAAAAATAATTACACAAGGTATATATTAATAGGCGATATTGAAACTAAACCGACGGGAAAAGACCATACGTCTATTGCATTCCGAACTAATAATACTCCGGGTGCTCTGTTGGAAATTCTAAAAATATTTCTTGAAAATAATATAAACCTTACCTATATTTCTTCACGACCTTCCAGAATTGATCCGAACGAGTATATTTTTATAATCAATTTTGACGGGCATATTAAAAATAAAGATATGCTTAAAGTTATAAATGATATTAAACCAAAAACTTCATTCTTACGTTATTTAGGTTCTTATAAACGCGGAGAAGTTGAATAAGTTATTTTTAAATATTAAACAGCGATATCACTTTTTGACTGAATGATTTTTCTGTCAGTATTAAGTCTAAAAAAGGCAATTCCTAATGTCAAAGGTCCAAGTCTGCCTAAAAACATTGTTACTGTTAAAATGATTTTTGCAACAGTTGATAATGTTGATGTTATACCAAGACTTAAACCTACTGTTCCAAGAGCGGAAGCGGTTTCAAAATACAATTCTAAAAAGGAGTGGTTATCAAAAAGACAAATTAAAAGTGTGCTTACCGATAAAATAATTACATAAGTTGTTGCTGTTGCAACTGCTGTCATTACTCTGTTTTCAGGTATTCTTTTATTTAAGAAAGTTATTATTTTGGATTTAGGTTTACCTGATATTGACGGACTTGAAGTTATCAAAAAAATTCGTTCTTTTTCTCTTGTTCCGATAATAGTTGTCAGTGCAAGAATTGATAATCAAGATAAAATTTCCGCTCTTGATTTAGGAGCTGATGATTATCTTACAAAACCTTTTAATACGGAAGAATTGCTTGCTCGTGTACGAGTTGCAATACGTCATAAACAACAAACTACTCAACAAGAGCCGCAAGAGCATATTTTTACGAATGGAAATCTAAAAATTGATTATGATGCGGGCTGCGTTTATGTTGATAATAATATTGTACATTTAACGGCAATAGAATATAAATTACTTTGTTTGTTGGCAAAAAATATAGGGAAAGTATTAACACACAATCATATAAAAAAAGAAATTTGGAATGATGAAAACGGATGCGATTCCCAATTATCTTTAAGGGTTTTTGTAACCAATTTAAGAAAAAATTTAAATGCATCTGACTATATAGTTACACATATCGGCATCGGATACAGAATGTTGAATAATACAATAAGGTCTTAATATAGATTATTTTTTATATAGGGTATGAACTAGTTACTTTCTCCTGCTCTAAAACCACAAAATGAATATATGATAGGGAGCATAACTCCGGCTACTTTTTGTAAGCTGGGGAAATTGCTCATTGCAAGAACTCCAATTGCATCATCAATGTTGGCAATAGAGTCTTTTATTGTTAATTTTCTGTCAGGCTCTTTATCTTTTGGATCACAAATTTTATTTGAAACTTTTGCCGATAATATCATACCAACTCCAAGTCCTGCAATGGTTGAGATAATTTTAGGAACTGTTTTATTTGCAAACTTACAATTTTTACTTACTCTATTTATTCCAACAACAAGTGCGGGTGGAATTACAGCATTAGAAAACTGAAATACACCTTCTTTAACTTTTTGCATTTGGTCATATTTGTTGTTATCAATCCTTCCGCCAAGAACACCTCCAATAATACTGCCTGCACTAATTGTCGCAATTTCTTTAAGTCCGTAATGAATATTCGTTATTTTTGAATTTTGTTTCTTGGCAAAAAATAATACAGGTATCAACATGCCTACTGTGGCTCCAAAAGCTGCCCGAATAGCCTCTTTGTGTTCGTTTCTGCGGGTTTGGTGATATCTGTAATAAAATACATTCTTGTGAGTAAAAGTATTACTCATGAGTGTAGACTGTTCTTTATAATTAGGATATATGTTATTTGTAATCACAATAATTATATCAAATCATAAAAAGATTTTTATTGTTAAATTGATATTTGTTTTTTTACATTTCTATATATATAGAATTTGATAAAACTAATCGCCTTAATTTACATCATTATAGAAATTGTGTGAAAATGTTTTATTGTTATATAAGTTCTCCATTCAAATACCAAGTTTTTACGCTTGTGATTTTTGCGTTAACAAACTCTCCGGTCAAGTCCTTATCATAAGGAATATGGACAATTTTGTTGTTTCTGGTTCTGCCTGTTATAACATTTTTTCCTTTGTGGTTTTCAAAATTTTCAATTAATACTTCCATTTCTCGTCCGATGAATTTTTTATTTGATGCAAGACAGCATTTTCTGTTTTGTTCGTTTAATCTTGCAAGACGTTCAAACTTTGTATCTTCATCAATATATTTGTCAACCCATTTTGCCGCAACTGTTTTCTCTCTTGGAGAATATGCTGCAGTATTGGAATAATCAAGTCCGAGTTCTTCCATTGCCGTAAGTGTTTCAACAAATTGTTCTTCGGTTTCTCCCGGAAACCCCGCGATAAAATCACTTGTTATAGTTACGTCAGGTACCATTTTGCGAATTTTTTCGGCAATTTTGAAATAAGTTTCTCTGTCATATCTTCGGTTCATTTTTTTCAAAACTTCGCTGCTGCCGGATTGCATTGGGATATGAAAATACTCGCAAACTTTATCAAGTTCGAGCGTGGTTTGGATGAGTTCGTCAGTAATGTCTGTTGGGTAAGAGGTTACAAAACGAATTCTAAATTGTCCTTCTATTGCGTTAACTTCTTTTAGTAAATCTGCAAGACGGTATGTTCTGTCTTTAAAATCTTTTCCGTAGCTGTCAACATTTTGCCCTAACAATGTGATCTCTTTAAAACCTGCGTTAAGTGCATCTTTTACTTCTTTCAAAATCGTTTCCGGTAATCTTGAGCGTTCCCGACCTCTTGTATATGGAACTATACAGTATGTACAAAAATTATTACACCCTTCTGTTATCGGTATCCATGCATTTACTGATTTAACACGATTGATGTCATATTTTATTGCTTTATCGTCTTCTGTCTGGTTTGTTTCTTCACATTCACAAACTTTTTCGCCTTTTTCTACTGCTTTTATTATCTCAGGCAGTGAATAAATTTTATGTGTCCCGAGTACAAAATCCACATAATTTGCACGTTTGAAGATTTGTTGTGCTTTTTGTTGTGCTACACAACCGCAAAATCCGATTTTGATTTCAGGTCTTGATTTTTTCCATTTCCCCCAAGTTCCGATTAAACTGTATGCTTTATCTTCACTTAATTGTCTGATAGAGCAGGTATTAACCATTAAAAGGTCTGCTTCTTTTGGAGTCTGAGTTTCTTCATATCCAAAATTTGATAATATTCCAAACATTCTTTCGGTGTCTGACTTGTTCATCTGACAACCCATTGTTTCTATATAGACCTTTTTCATTACTTATTTCCTCTTATATTTCGTTGTGTATATGTTTATATATTATCCGAAAAATATCTTATGTAAAATAGTTGTTAAATTTGAAAAAAGTATAAAAGTTTATTTTCACGAAAATTTTTATATTCTTGTAAGGTATCTTCATCTATTTGGTTTTTGTAATTCTGTAGGGCATCTTTTTGCTCACTAATTTCAAAAATTTTGTTATAGAAATCAATTACGTATTTATGTTTGTCTTCAGGTAAATACTGAGGCGAAAGAGTAAGATTTATAATCTCAGGTTTTATATTCTTTTCTTTTATTGTTTTTACCATAGAAAATATTGCATAATTAAGTTGTTTTTGGTTTTTTGTATTTTTATAGTTTATAATTGTATCAAATCCTGAATTACTTAAATAATCAGCATCAATACTTAAAAATACTTTTTTACCCTGAAAATCAGGTAAGGTATTTTCCGTACAGGTAATAATTTTTATTTTACGCAGGTTTGGGTTTTGATTGTCAAAATTAATTTTTGCGCGTTTGTAGGTTTTGTTGTCGGCATATTCGTTCATTTTTCCAAAAGGATTTATTAGAAAAGTTTGAGTATATGCTTCTTTGGTAAGTGGTGTCATTATAAATTTAAGCAGAGAAATATTTTGTAGAAAATTTCCGTACAAAGCTGTTGGTCCAAATATTGGAAACACAAGTTTGTCTGATAAAGCGAATAAAATACGCAATCCGATATGTTGAGCTTCTTCTTTTGGCATAACCCAATATATTTCCGTGATTTGAGGATTTTTTACAAGAAGTTCATTTATCCAGTTTGAAATTCGAATTCCTACTGTTGCAGAATTTATATTTAAATAAATGTCTGAATGGGTGTCAAAATTAATCAATACGGAAGGAACTTCTATATTATTGTTTTTTGCAAATTCCGCAACATCAAGTGCTTGATTATGATTTAAATTAGCATCAATAATTTTTGCATCTGAAGTTATATCTTTTACATTTTGATTTAACTCATTCGGGTTGTATTCGGGAATATAATTACTTTCTGCAATTTTAATTATCCAAAGCACAAAGATTAATAATAAAATTGTTGCCAATACTATATATAAATGCTTTTTGCTCATAATTTAGTCTTCGATTAAAACTCTGTCAAGGCAGGCTTGTTTTGAGTATTGCCATTCTCTATATGTAATTCTGCGAACTTTCATTCCGCATCTTTCAAGAATTGCTTGTTTTTTCATATTGGAAAGATGCGCTTTTTTGTTATCTTCAACTCCGTCAATCTCCACTATGAATTTATCGTCAACAACCAAATCTGCACTTAATCCTGCAATTTCGGCACCTGCAACGACTTGATGACCCTGTTCTCTCAGGTGTTGAGCTACTTCACGCTCAAGTGAATTTTTATAAATATTTTCATCAATCTCATTATTTAATAGTGCAGTTTTTCGTTCTTTATACTGTTTTAAGTATGAAACATAATGTCTGAAATGTCCGTCCGGCATGGTTTCAAGATCGTGTGATACAAAATTTATACATTTATTTTTTGCACGGGTAATTGCTACATTGAAAAGATTTGGTTTTTGTAAGAAGGTAATGCTTTGCGGATATGAGTTATTTGCAAAAGCCCAAGACATAAGTATTATGTCTCTTTCATCACCTTGAAATGTATGTGCTGTACCGATTTCGATTTGGTGTTTCTTAATCATATAATCTGATAAAACTTTAGGTACGGATAATTTTAGCTGTTCAACCTGAGCTCTGAACGGTGAAATTATACCAATAGATACAGGATTATCAGGGTTTTTGCGTTCATCTTCAATGATGATTTCGTGTAATGTTTTTACAAGTGCTTCAATTTCAGGAAGGTTTCTTGTTGCGTCTAAATCGACTTTGCCGTCTTCGACTTTGATAATATCTATTGCGCTGTCTGAGGTTTTATCTGTACGCATTATTCTTATTCTGCCGTTGTAAAATTCCTGATTTGAAAATTCAATGATTGGCGGAAGACTTCTGAAATGTTCATCCAGCATAACCGAATTCATTGAATAATAGTCGGCAAGGTCAAACATGGAATTTGTTCTAAATCTCCACATAAGTTGATATTTATCAGGTATACCGTATTGGCTCAGGAACGATTGTTCTTTTGCTTTTTCTAAGAACGATAAATGCGGTAATTGCTTATCATCACCGACAACAACCGTTTTTTTAGCTCGATACATAATAGGGAAACAACTTGCAATATCGCATTGAGAAGCTTCATCAATAATTGCAACATCAAACATTCCCGGTTTTAACGGAAGTGAATCTGATACTGCATAAGTTGTTACGCACCAGCAAGGAAAAGCATCCAATAATGGTTTAAAATCTTCTGACTCAAGAATACTGTCATTGCTTTTTTTCTTTCTACTTATCAATGCTCTTGCGTGAATTTTAATTCTGCCAACTTTTTTTACATCTCTCAGTAAGGCTTTTAGGGCTTCTCTGCGTGTACTTTTCAAGATATTTACCGCTAAAGTTTTTTGCTTACGTTTCATTTGACGTATTTGTTCCATCATTACGTGGAGATTACCTGTTTTTTGTATATCGGTTTCAATTTTTCTTAATCTCCATTTTTGAGTTACAAAATCAAGTTCTACTTTTAATCTGTCGAGGTTTTCCGGTTCTACCTCAAAATCTTTTATATCAAGAATTTTTCTTAATTGTCTTTGGGATGACATGTTGGCAAATGACGCAAAAAAGCCTGATTTTTCTAAGTTTTCGGAAAGTGACTTGATAACATCATTAACATTATCAATTTCAGATTTTTTTAATGGTCTTTTTATATATTGCAGTTCTCCGACAACGGTTGATTGTTGTTTAATTTCATCTTTTAAATCGTGCCAATCTTTTTCGTATTTAAGGATTTTTTCGCATTTAGCCTCGGTTTCTCGCATAACATCAAGGTGTTGTTTCATATCTTTTACGTCAGCAAAGATATAATCATCAACATTCTCATCCAGTATATCTCTGTTTTTTACAAGTTCATTAAGTTGCTCACTAAGTTGTTTTTGATAATTCATTCTTCCTGCTCGAAGTGCAAGATATGGTGCTCCTAGTTCGTTAAGCCTGTCTGCGACTACATCAACAGCTTTATCCATTCTGGAAGCTACAAGTACGGTTTTGCCATTTGCGATTAGATGGGCAACCATATTAACAATAGTTTGGGATTTTCCTGTTCCCGGAGGTCCTTGAACTGCAACGAGTTTGGCTGTTTCTACGTTTTTTATAACTTTTTCTTGAGAATCACTGAGTGATAAAGGCGTAATCGGATAAAAATTATCATCCCCGTCTTTAAGCGGAAAAATTTTATCACCCGATTGTGTGTACTCGTCATTTATTACGCTTAGTGTAGTTTCTCTGAATACGCCGCTCGGTTTTTCTGCAATTTGCAAAAGTTCATGCAGAACTCCTGCTGTTACTGCAGGTCTTTTTGTTAAAATTATTGCGCTTTGATATGTTACGCTTAATTTTTTTATATCACCTACTGCTGCTTTTTGTTTTTGTTCTTGGATTTCATCATCAATGATTTCATCATAATTTTCGCCTGTAATTTGGGTATCTGATAAGTCTTTTGATGTGATTTCATCTTTTGATACGTTATCTTCTTCGATATTCAAAGATGGATCTGAACTTATTTCAATGTCAGGAATGAGTGATTTTAATGTAGTCAGAAAAATATCCATTTTTTCTTTTGTAATAGGAACTTCCGGCACAACATCCAAAATCCCTTCCAAAAATAAATCTACTTCATCATCATCTTCGCCTTTTTTTAATAATGCGGCTAAAGCGCCGGTATTTAAAGAAAGTACATCATCTTGTAAAATGCAGTTAATATTAACCCCGTTACGTTCAAGTTTACATGGAACGTACAAAAGCGGTGTTAAAAATTCGTTTCCTTTTCTTGATTTTCCGCTTTTCCCTACTAAGAACATGTAACCGTAAATTAAATATTTATCACGAGCGCTTGAAACGCCTTGCAACATAAGTTCTGTCAGATTTGGGTTAGAACCGTCAAGTTTTAAATAGTCAAGCCCTTGTGTCAAAAGTGTTTCTTGTTCTTTTAAAAATATCCACTTGTTTTCTTTATCGCCTTTGAGGTTGCGAAAAGTGGAACTTTTTACTTCTTCTCTCACGCAATCGTGCAGATACTGGCTTAATTTTTTTATAAAACTATTATTAAATGCTGAATTTAGAGCCTTTGTTGCTTCTTGTAACATAAATTATCAAACCTTTTTTAACTTTCATAATACATCTTTTATTTTAAACCATTTTACGTTAAAATCAATGTATGAACATCGTCAATTTACACGATAAAAATCTGTATTATATAGGTGGTGTGGTGCGTGATGAACTTTTAGGTAAAGAAAGTTTTGATATTGATGTCACCTACGTTGGTAATGCGTCGGATTATGCAAAAACTATTGAGAATGCAGAAATTATACAGGTTAATGATGCTTTTGGAACTGTGCGAATTTTGCTTGAAGGTCAAGAGGTTGATATTGCCTCTACCAGAAGTGAAACATATCCGCAAAAAGGACATCTTCCTGTAGTTGAAAATATCGGGTGTTCGTTGAAGGACGATGTTTTACGACGAGATTTCACGATAAATGCCCTTGCAAAATCTACTTTGACCGGTGAAATTACGGATTATGTCGGAGGACTGCAAGATATTAAAAATAAAGTGTTGCGTGTTTTGCATGATGAAAGCTTTATTGATGATCCGACAAGAATTGTCAGGGGGTTAAAATTTGCTGTTCGATTTGGCTTTGATTATGATGAACATACAAAAAAACTTCAACAGGATTATCTGAGAAATATAAATTATGATATGTCGTATAAACGACTTAAAAAAGAATTGGAAGAAACTTTTAATCTTAATTCGGATAAAGCTTTTGAAACATTTATAAATAATGGAATTTATAAACTTTTTACTCAACATAATTTTGTTTTGCCAAAAATTAAAATTTCTGAAATTATTGATGAGTATAAACCTTCATGTGTTTGGATAATATATGTCGGATTACTTTCTGGTGTTGAAGTTCTCCCTTTAACCAAACGTGAAAAAAAGATTGTATCTGATTATAGGATGATAAAAGATAAAACCTTTATGTCAGATATGGAAATTTATCACGCATTCTGTGGACTAAATCTTGAATCAATTTTGATGTATGCATTTGTAAACGATAAAGTTCAAGTTATAAAAAGATATTTGGATTATTTAAGTAAAATTAGGCTTTCGGTAACCGGTCAGGATATATTTTCACTTGGAATTGAACCTTCCGAAAAATATCAGGAATGTTTTGATTTTATATTGTGTGAAAAATTTAAAAATCCTGCACTTGATAAAATGCAGGAAATTGAACTTGTAAAGAAATTTTTTGAAATTATTTAATACCGAAACTGTTTCGTATTTTTATTAAATTACCGTTTTTAGTTTCTATTTCTATTACTTTATTAACAGCTTTTATAAGTTCTTTTGACTCGGAACCTTTTCTGAATGCTACCGCATAAAGTTCTTTAGTATAACGCTTAGGCAATAATTTTACGCTATCATCTTTCAATGCCAGCCCCAGCAGAATTGTATCATCAGATACGATAGCATCTGCTTTGCCGGCTTTTAATGCTTTGTAGGCATCTGTGTAAGTTTTGTAGCCGATTATTCCTACATTTGGAACGGCTGTGCGTAAACTACTTTCACTTGTTGAACCAAAAATTATTATTGCACGTTTTCCGTTTAACTCTTTTAATGTTTTGATATTACTGTCGCTTCTTACTAAAATTGCTTGCCCTGCGGTATAGTATGATGCGGAAAAATCCAGTATTTCCTGACGTTTAGGAGTTACTGACATTGTTGCAATAATCATATCTATATCTCCGGAATACAGTTTCATCATTCTGTCTGAAGCTGTAACCGGAACAAATTTAACTTTTTTATCACTTCCTAATATCCCGCGTGCGATAAGTCTTGCCAGAGTTGCATCATATCCTGCAAAATGCCCTTTCTCATCGTAATACCCGAACGGATAGGTATCTGTTTTTACTCCGACTATAATCTCGTCACGTTTTGTTATTTCATTCAGCGTATTTACAGTTATTTCTTCTGTCTTTTTGCCGCATCCGCAGCAAGTTAATACTACAAAACATAACAACAATAATACTTTTTTTAACATAATTTTATTCCTCAAGTTTACATTTATC
>CAMGGL010000015.1 GCA_946055575.1 uncultured Candidatus Melainabacteria bacterium | reverse complement strand
TGAACAACATAAAAAACTTATAAAAGACAAAATTTTGGAATATGAAAAAATAATAAAACAGCATTATCCTCAATTTATGCGCTCCAAAAAATTTAAAGAATTTGACAAATATATAAAAAAATCCAATGCACGATATTTATTAAAATACGACAGAGTAAAATTAGTAACCGGTATTTTGTTCAAAAAAGTACAGTTGCTTTCTGTCAATAATATAGAAAACGATTTTTGTGATATGCCGACAGAATTTGCGGCATATATCCGTTTAAAATCATGCCAAAAACGCCAATCAAGAATTTCTGCACGCATAAACAGGTTGAAAAAGTATTATTCAAAACCTGCTGAATTGTTTGCCAGATTTATAGAGGGGTTGTACATTGACCCTTATCAAGTCAAAATATCAGCCCCTCAATCTTATAACCGTTTTTGGGAATTACTGGAGGATAATTATTACCCTTATCTTCCCGAAGTTATTGAAAAATTTTACAACCCAAGCAATTTGTAGAATATTTTTTGACAAATACTTCTATCCGTAATTGTTCTTGAGTATCTTTCATCAACCTGAGCAAGTTCTTGTCCAACTTGTTGATATATGTGTCGAACGACGTCTTCGCTGCGTTCTTCTTCTGTATCATATTCTGCTCTTAACTTCTGCAACTCTGAATTGTCAAGAAATTTTCCACCGCAGTTGTAACATTCATCAATTTCAATTTCTTTGTTTATACTTGAAAAGTTTTTAACCATTTTAGTCCCGCAATTCGGACAATGCCTGTCTAATGCTGTATTTACATCAACAAAATTTTTATCGGAAATATGTTCCAAAATTTTTGAAATATCTTCATTTTTTTCATCAAAAGAATTTAACTCTCTGTTATCAAAATAAATTCCGCCACAACCCTGTGTACAAATATCAAGATTTATACCCTGTGAAGGAATAAAAACCTTTTCCATCTCTTTTCCGCAAGCGGGACATTGTAACTTCTTTAATGTATCAGCCATTTGTTTGCCTTTCTTATTGTATTCCAGCCTTATTCTCGACGATTTTGACCAAAATTTCATCATTCAACTGAATTATTTTATCTAAAAATTTAAAAATTTTTTGTAAATTTTGGAAAAATATTGTACAATATTACAAAAGGCAGATTTATGGCAGAAAATATTTCAACAATAGATGATGCTAAAACTTTAATTCAAAACGGATTAAAATTGATAGATGAAAAATTTTATCCGGAAGCAAAAGTTCAGGTAGAGAGTGCTTATGATATATTCAAACAAAAAAACTCGACTGCCGGAGTATCGGTGTGCTTATCTTTGCTTGGGTTCTTGAAATATTCGGTTGATAAAAATGATTATGAAACTGCAATTTCTCTTATTCAAGACGGTACTTATATGGCAAAGCGCGCAAATAATGATGATGCACTTTTGATAAATGAATTGGTTTTGGGTAATGTAAATTTTTCGGAAGATAATAAAGATATTGCATTAATCCACTACAACAATGCGTTAAAACTATCTGCGGAAAATGATGACTGTAACTTAAAAGAAACCATTAATACAAGAATAAGACAGTTACAAAACAATATGGATTATTCACTTCCAACAAAAAGTGATCCGCTGGTTTCTCTTGTTAAAATAAGTCGTTCTATTACCGCTTTGACGGATATTGATGAGCTTTTGAAGGTAATTGCTGAAGAAACAAAAAACGCACTTCACGCAGACAGATGTTCTGTATTTCTTTGGGATAAAGATACGGATGAATTATGGTCAAAAGTTGCACTCGGTTTGGATGAAAGTCAAGAAATACGTTTTCCGGCGGACAAAGGACTTGCAGGGTATGTAGTGAAAACAGGCGAGGTCTTGAATATCATTGATGCCTATAATGATTCAAGATTTAACCCTGAAATTGATACAAAAACCGGTTACAGAACAAAAACTATATTGTGTATGCCGATTATGAATAATAACCGCGAAATTATGGGAGCTTTTCAGGTTATCAATAAAATTGACGGTGTTTTTACTAAAAACGATGAAGATTTGCTTGTTGCAATAGGCGGCAGTGCAAGTATCGCATTGGAAAATGCGCAGTTATTTGATAAACAGCTTCAAATGTATCACGAACAAAAGTTATTATTTGAAAGTTTTATCAATACGCTTGCAATGTCTATAGACGCACGAGATAAAATTACGGCAGGTCATTCTACCAGAGTCAGACTTTATTCTACCCTTTTGGCTCAGGAAGTCGGAATGGACCCTAAAGAAATAGGTCTTTTGGAAAAAGCCGCAACACTTCATGATATAGGTAAAATAGGGATTCGTGATTCTGTATTACAAAAAGACGGTAAATTAACGGATGAAGAATACAAACATATTCAAGAGCATGTAAGAATTACCCACAACATTCTAAATCAAATATATATGTCACCTGATTTCAGATTAATTACCGAAATTGCATGTTCTCATCATGAAAAATGGGACGGCACAGGATATTACAGACACTTAAAAGGAGAAGAAATCACTTTAGGCGGCAGGATTTTAGCAGTTGCAGACGTATTCGATGCCATAACTTCAAAACGACACTACCGTGATAAAATGCCGATCACAAATGTAATTGATATTTTACTGAAAGGTGCAGGCTCGCATTTTGACAGCAATTTGGTGAATATATTTTTATCAATTCCGGCAAATAAAATTGTACATGTTTTCTTGTCTGAAGTTCGAGGCAAAATTATTCCGCAAGAAGAAGTTTTACTACATAAATATAACCTTTTGGATATATATAATATCGGGGTATCAGAAAACCGTTCAGATAATGAACAAAAACTATATGATTTGTTTAACAAATATTATATCGGCGAAAAACCAACCATAGAGGGAGGTAATTAGCTTATGAAAAAAAATTTAATTGCATCATTAATATTATCAATATTTTCATTAAATCCTGTGCTAGCATTGGATTTCGGGGAAATAAAAGTAGTAAATCCACTTGACAATAATCCTAAAACATATCAGGAAGTGGTAAATCAACCGTCTTATGAGTTGAAACGAGGTTCGTTAACCAAAAATGCAATAAAAAATCAGTACACAATTGCTATGGATAAATTTATTCAGAGTAATGTTCGTTCCTCATATCAAGATTTTAAAGTTTTGATTGAAAATGTTACTCCAAACGATTACGTATATATGCGTTTAACCCGAGAGATGGCTTCTATCGGATTTTTCTCTTTGGCTGAACTGTCAATGTCTAAGGTTAAAGATAGCCAAATTTCATCACTTTTGGAAGATGATGTGAAAACATATTATTTCCCGAATTATACATTAACATACAAAGATCAAATGTATCTTGCCGAAGTTTATTCAAACATTATGTATAACGATCAAAGTAAAGAAGCTACAAGCGAATTAATGAAACAAGTGAGTCTGTTAACCGATTCAGATTACGCAAATTATCTTGTTGCTTTTGGCAGTATGAAAAGCGGTGATATCGAGCAGGCTGAAAAATCTATAGATACTGCAATTTCTAAAAATCCGAAGAATTTAAATTATAAAAGGTTAAAGGCAGAAATACACTCTCAATCAAATAAACCTAAAGAGGGCTTAAAATATTTAAATGATTTGAACGCAGATGAAATAAATACTGTATTATTTGATAAAGAACTTCATTCTTCAACACAATATATTCTATATAAAGCTGCAAAAAACGAGTATTGGAAAAAATACTACTTAGCTTATTATTATTATGACGAAAATGAATACAACAAAGCTCTAAGAGTATTACAAACTTCTATAAGCAGTAAAAAGAATATTAATAAGGAAGTCTATTCACTTACGGCAAAAGTTTATTTTGATTTAAAAGAGTTTGAAAAAGCTCAGGATTATGCGCTCAAAGCACTTGACATTCAACCGGATAAATCTGATGCTTTAATTATTCTTGGTGATTTAGCTTCTCGCAACGGAGATTTAAAACTGGCTGAGAACTATTACAAAAAAGCCGTTTCCAAAGATAATACTCATACTGCAGAAATCCGTCTTGCACAAATTTATCAAAAACAGGATAATATAAAAAAAGCAAAAGAAATTTATTCAAAAATACTCAAAGTAAGTTCAAAAGCCTATGAGGCATACTATCAAATGGCACTTTTGGAAAAAGACAGAGAAGAAACATACTTAAAAAAAACAGTTGCAATAAATCCGGATTTCAAATACGGTTGGATTGATTTAGCTCGTCTTGAAATTCAAAAAGAAGATTATGATCGAGCGTTAGGCTATTTGGCGGTCGCAAAATATATTGATGAAAACGATTACAGATATTTTTATTATTTGGGACTCGTATACAAGAATAAAGGACTGATGACAGAAGCAAATAAAAATTTTGAAAAAAGTTTAGAAATAAATCCGGAGTACAGTTTAGCAAAAGAGGAACTTGAAATATGAAAAAGAATGTTTTAATTGTGGAAGATCACGAATTGACAAGATTTGGACTAAAAACAACATTTGAAGATGTTGACTATGTTGGTGAGATGTACGAGGCATCTTCTGCTGAAGACGCATTGGAAATCTTTACAAATAACCCTATTGACGTTGTCATCATGGATTTAGGTTTACCAACAATGAACGGTATTGAGGCAACACAAGCTATCAGAGATATTGACAAGGATGCAAAAATAATCATCTTAACTTCACATAATGATGAAAAAGAAGTTTTAAACAGTTTGAAAGCAGGTGCAAATGCTTATTGTTCAAAAGAAATAAATCTGCAAAGACTTGTGGAAGTTGTTCAATCTGTTGCTGACGGAGCAGCATGGTTTGATCCGAGTATTGCACATATTGTTTTGAAAGCCGGTGCAAATTCCGAGTTAGAAGAACCAAACTTGAATTATAAAAATTATGATTTAACTTCAAGAGAGGCTCAAATTCTGAAACTTATGACAGAAGGTCACAGCAATATGGAAATTGCTCAGCAATTGGTGATAAGTGTTAATACAACTAAAGCTCACGTGGCAAGTATTTTACAGAAATTAGAAGTTGATGACAGATTACAAGCTGCGTTGAAAGCTTTAAAATATAAAATAGTTTAGGAAAAGAGATTCTAAATGGGCGATTTAACTAAGGTATTATTAGTTGATGACAATCCAAAGTATATCGAAGATGTCTTACCGTTTTACGGATTTGAAGTTTCTTGCGCTTTAGACGGAGAAAAAGCCATAGAAATTCTTGATTCCGGAGCTCGGTTTGATATCGTTTTGCTTGACGTAATGATGCCAAAGCTAAACGGTTGGGATACCCTAAAACTCATTAGAAAAAATCCGATGTATCAGGATATACCGGTGATTATGCTTACCGCAGTAGGTGAAGATCAGAAAATGGTTTCAGGATTAAAAATCGGAGCTGATGATTATATCATAAAACCTTTTGTTCTGCCAAACCTATTAGCAAGAATTGAAGCCGTTTTAAGACGTTCCAAACGTGCTATTAATTACGAAAAAAATCATAATGTTACAATTGGTCAAGCTGAGAGATTTAATACCTTGACTACAAGAGAAAAAGATGTTTTATTATTAGTTACACAGGGCGAAAGTAATAAAGCAATTGCAGAAAAATTGGTTGTTAGTGAAATTACGGTAAAGAGCCATTTAAACAGTATTTTTAAAAAGCTGAACGTCGCTAATCGTACTCAAGCTGTCCTGCTTGCATTACAAATGAATTTGACAGAAAATTAAATATACATAAGGAGAAAACATGCTAGATTATACAAAAGAAGAATTACTATCTTTAATAGAGAAAAACCCGGAACAATTTAATGAATGGAAAAAGGATAGAGATGATATAGACCTTAGCGAGGTCGATTTTTCAAATATGGTTATTAAAGATATAGATTTTTCTGATGTTGATTTAAATTCAAGTTCATTTTCAGACTGTAGCTTGTCATTGGTAAACTTTTGCGGTGCGGATTTGACTGCGGTTGATTTTACCAGAGCAGTTGTCAGCGAATGTGATTTTTCAGAGAGTGTTTTAACCGGTGCGGATTGCAGTTATGCCGAAATGACATATTGTAATTTCACAGACTGTGATATGGCAGGAACCGTATTATCTGAAACCGTTTTGACAAGTTCTGATTTGTCAGCATCAGCAAATCTTCATTCCGCAAGATATGATAATGATACGGTATGGCCGGATGATGATATGATGCCTGAAGATTTTGATATGAATTGTAAAGATGATTTATCCTCGTTAAAAGACGACGATGATTCTTCTGTTGAAGATTACTAAGGAGATGTTATGATAAAAGTTGCAGTATGTGGTGCCTACGGAAAAATGGGCAAAGAAGTTTGTGCGGCAGTAGAAGCTGATAGTTCAATGTCTTTGGCTGCCAAGATTGATTTGTGTGGGGATGCTTATAGGACAATTGAAGAAGCAAAACAATCTTGCAAATTTGATGTGTTAGTTGATTTTACTCAACCTGCATCAATTTACGAAAATGCAAAATACTGTCTTAGAAACGGAATAAATGTCGTAATCGGAACAACAGGCTTAAAAGATGATGAGATTGCATTTTTGGAAAAACTTTCTAAGGAAAATCATATAGGATGCCTAATTGCGCCGAATTTTTCAACAGGTGCAGTATTAATGATGATGTTTTCAAAATTGGCAGCAAAATACTTTGATAATGCTGAAATTATTGAGCTTCATCACAATCAGAAAAAAGATGCACCGTCAGGTACTGCAATAAAAACAGCTTTAATGATGTCAGAGGCAAAAGAAACCTTTAAAAAAGGTAATTGCCCTGAAGTCGAAACCGTTAAAGGTTCTCGCGGAGGAACGTCATATTCCGATATACAAATTCATTCGGTTAGAATGCCGGGGTATATAGCGTCTCAAGAAGTTATTTTCGGATCTTCCGGACAAATATTTAAAATCCGACACGATTCAATGGATAGAACATGTTACATGCCGGGCGTGTTAATGGCAATAAGACACGTCGCAGATCAAAAAGATTTCGTCTACGGATTGGAAAATATAATGGACTAAAAATTATATTTTAAAATTTATCGTGATTTGACGGAGGTAGTAGTGGTTTAAACAAAAAGCTCGGAGTTCCCAAACCTTGAAACGGAGCTCTTGGCGGGTGATGTTGTTCAAATCTTGCTCTGCCTTCGGCTTTCATTTTTTCTAATTCTGCCTTTTGCTTTTTATTAAGCAAAGATTCAAATTCTTGGGTATTTTTCTTTCTTATATCTTGAGCTTGTTTCTCAAGTTCTTTAATTTCTGCATTGAGTTCGGTAATTTTTTCTTGTTGTGCTTGTTCAGATAATTTAGAAAGCTTTATCATATCAAGTTCTTGCCTTTTTAACCCCAATTGCATCATAATAGGTTTCATTTGTTCTCTGCCTTGTTGATGAATTTGGCGGGCTTTTTGTTTTTGCTTTTCGGTTAAATTAAGTCTTTGTTCAAACATTTTCCGCATTTCTTGACGAGAAGGGGCCTGTTGAACCGAAGTATTTGAATTTTCCACCGTTGCAAATACTTGACTTTGATAAGCCGGAATTGAAATAATTGCTGTTACAAACATTACTGAAAGAAATTTCTTCATTATTTACCTTTCTCTATAATAAATCTTGTAGTTTATATGCTAATTCTTTTTTTGCATTGTAAATGCGGGATTTTATCGTTCCAACCGGACAATTAAGTTTTTTTGCACATTCTTCGTAGGTATATCCGTTAATTTCGCACATTACAATAACTTCTTTAAACTTTGGTTTTAATTGATTTATTGCCTTGACTATCTGTTTTTGACGTTCAAGTTTTATAATGTTATCATCCGGTGATGCTTTTTTGTCTTTTATACTTGTTACAACAAACTCATCTGACGTTGAAGTTTGAGAAACTTTATGATACGAAGACTTTAAATAATCAAGTGATGTGTTTTTTGTAATTTGAGCAATCCAACTTTTTATAGAACCTTTTTCCGTATATTTATCGGAATTTTTCCATATCTTGCAATAGACCTCTTGTTCCAAATCTTCATTATCTTCTTTGGTGATAAGTCGTATTATGTTTTTGATATTTTGTTTGTTTGCTTTAATTACTTCGTTAAAGTTCATTTACCCGCTATTCTAAAGAAATAAGCCCGTAAGAATCTACCGGTAATCCTAAATCTTCTGCATTTAATGTAGTACCATATTTTAAGGTATCAGAGACATCGGTATTCAGGTTAATAACTCCTAAAGTTGTTCCGCATATCATTAACATAAACAGAGCACAAGCAACTTTTACTTTTGCAAGATTTTTACGTTTTTCTTTAAAATAAGGTTTTGCTTCTTGAATTAACTCAGAAACACGCATCATTTTTTGATGCTCAAGTCTGCAATCTTCGCATGTTTGAACATGTTCCATTAATTCTTCTTCGCTTCTAAAAGTAAAGAGAGCCTCGTATTTTGTGCATTTTTTGTTCATATTTTTACCTCTGTACCTTTATAACGATTTTAAACTAAAAATGTTCATTTTTTCAAGAAATTAATAATCAACGTAAAGATATGTGAGAAATTCTTGCACAATGTTTTTTTTAATAGTAAAATACTGGTATATAAGGGGAGAATTTATGGAATTTTTCAGAAAACATCAAAAGATAATAATTGCGGTCATTTGCTTGACATTTATTGCTTGGACCGTAGGTTTGATGTTATTACCGTTACTATTTAACAAATAAAATTAAAATGAATTTAAAAACTCTTTTAAAAAATATAATAGTATGCTGGATATTCTTCGGGCTTTTCAATATAAGTGCCGGTAGTGTTTTTGCCGCACAATCAAAGGCTTCACTTGATCAAAAATTAAAACAAACAAACAATAAACGAATTTATTTTATGCAGAAAAAACAGCAGGCTGATTTAAAATTACGTAATGAGCGAAATAAACTCAATTCAAATCAACAAAAGCTGGAGAATGCCCAAGCAAAGCTGCGCGACACAACGCAAAGATACAATTCATTACAGTCTAACTTAATATCTATGGAACACCAATTAAATGCAGCTATAAATGAGTTCCGAACAATAGATATGGAAATGAAATCTAGAATCCGGCAAGTATATAAACACCAACGCGTCGGAATGTTTGAACTGATTTTATCGACTACAAATGTTAATACGTTAATGGATATGTTCTACTTTGAAAAAATAGTTATCCAAGATGATTACAAACGTATGCAACAAGTGAAAGCTAAAGCGGATGAAATTGCCGCGTTAAAACAACAGGTTGAAAGCCAAAAACGCATGGTGGAGGCTTCAATAAGAGATATAAACAGTCAACGTGCTGCAATTCAAGGCTCAATAGCCGAGAATAAAAACATGATTGAAAAATTAAAAAAAGATAAAAGATACTATGAAAATTCAGAAAGAGAATTAGCAAGACAATCAGCAAGCATTCAAAATATGATTGCTGGATTGACCAAGAAAAATTCTCAATCCGGCGGCTCGCAGGTTAAAGTATCTTCGACCGGATTTATATATCCTATATCAGGCCCTATAACTTCTCCGTTTGGCTGGCGTGTTCACCCGATATTTAAAAGCAGAATATTTCACTCAGGTATAGATATCGGAGGCCCGAACGGTGGTGCTATCAAGGCTTCGAATGACGGTAAAGTAATATTCTCCGGTTGGTACGGAGGCTATGGTAAAGTCGTAATATTGGATCACGGAGTAATTAATGGACAACCTATTACCACTTTATATGCACACATGTCAACGATATTGGTAAGCAATGGGCAAATGGTTAAAAAAGGACAGGCAATAGGAAAAGAAGGATCAACCGGATATAGTACGGGACCTCATTGCCACTTTGAAGTCAGGGTAAACGGTAAACCTACAAATCCGTTAAATTATATTTAGACATAAAGGAATAACAAATTGAAGAAAATTTTATTGATTACGTGTTTAATATTAGCAGTTTCTCCGACAGGTGCGTACGCTTTAGATGAAGATACGGCAGCTGCAGAAAGAGAATTGGGCATAATGTCTCAAGAACTTGAAACGGAAGGATTTTATCGTTCACCATTGAACAATAAAATGCCGGGAGCCGGAGAAGATGCGGCATTTTCTAATTTTAATGATTACGCATTTGATTACGGCAGAACATATAAAGAAATTGATTCGAAATCAATGCCTTTCTTTAAACAAGTGCGCTTAAATGTTACAAACAAGATTAATGAAATTCAATATAACAAATCAAAACCAAAAGATAACGTAAATAAAACAGGACTTATTAACAAAGTTCAGTTTTGGAAGAAAAAGAAATCAGAAGTAGCACTTGAACAGGACGAAGTTCTGACCGAAGGTTCTATTGCAAACTCTATACAAAATGAAATAACAAAGGAATTATCTCCGGACACATTGTCTTTTGAAGCCGGTATTAATGAAGAAGTGACCGAAAAACAATTAACCTTAGATTGCGATAATATCAATTTTGACGAAGAAACGAATGATATAATTGCAACCGGTAGACCTTCTTTATATTTGCCGCCTCAAAATATTAAAGTTATTGCAGATAAAATGGTTTATAATGAGGATTCAAATATTTTAAAAGGGATAGGGCATGTTATCGTAATCAAAGACGGTACACCATCACTTTCAGATTACATAGAAATCGATATGAATGAAGAAACTTTGATGGCTGATAACGTAACCTCTCATAGCGAATCAATGATAATGGATGCAGAAAAGGTTGTTCAAAAGGATTCATTGTTAATACTGACAAATGGTAACTTCCATTCTGATGTTTCCGAAATACACAGATTATCTTCAAGAATGATAGGTCCACGTTTTTCCAGTATGATATTGGAAGATACTGATAAATCTCTTTTCTTTGGCGACCCGTCAGGAAACAAACTCCATTTTGATATTGAAACTTTGGATGTTGAAGCAAGAAAAAATCATGATGTGTTTAAAGCAAAACATATAGAAATCAGCAGAAACGGTAAACATTGGTTAACATGGCCTAGTTTGACCGCATATACAAACAAAGAGAGAAATTATTTTGAAGCAAATTATCCTGAATTTGGAACAAAAAGAAAAGTCGGAATGTTTATAGGTCCGGGTTTTGTATTTGGCGGACCGGCGGGTTCTGTTATTAAAGTAATTCCGTTTTTGAATTATCAACATAACAAATTTGGTTTCGGTGGTGCTTTAAAATATCGTAACACATTTAACACCACAGAATTTGGTTACGGTTCTGCAAGCGATGTATTTTTCCTAAAGGGGTTACAACGCTTGGATGATAACTTATTCCTTCAATATTCCGCAAATTCATTCATGGATGAATGGTTTATGGGTAGTAGAATGCCAAAATATATGGCTGAAGTTTTTTATGATAAAAGTTATGTAAAAGAAGATTTTTTGGCTGAAGGAAAAAATTTGAGATTTCGTCACAGATTGGGCTTTGGTTTAATGGAAGATAACGACCGTAACTATTACGGTGAAAAAATAAGCTCAAACGGAACAACGACAACAAGATTAAGATATATGGCAGAAATTTCGCAAAGTATTTATTCTTATTCAATTCCTGAAAACAGATTTTTCTTTGATTTGGGAATTGCGTTACAAGGTTCTGCTGCCGTATACGGAACAGGTGACACTCAATTTATTGCAAGAGTAGGTCCAAGAGCCCATTTGCAATATAAAAACTGGATGCAGGATATTGGATATTTCCAATCAGGTTATGCTGATGAAACACCTATTCCGAGATACGATATGTATAGATACGGAAATTCTTGTTTGTATCTTTCGGAAATTTTAAGATTGAACAAATATATTTCTGTCGGTTGGTCAGGTAATATTAACTTGAGCGACGATTCACCAAATGGTAAAATGTTTCAGGAAAATCGTTTTGTCGTAGCATTAGGACCGGATGATTTGAAAGTTCGTATAGGATATGACTTTGTCAGACGAACTACATATTTTGGTTTTGATGTTGCATTTGATACAAAAGGTACAAGTATTAATTACGGCAAAATGACTATTAAAAACCCTGAAAGGCTTGGAAAACACGAAAAAGAAGAACGAAAACTTGCATTTTCTCCAGCGAAAAAGAACGAAGAAAAATCTAATGAAGTAAAAGTCTTTAATAAAAAACAATCTTCAAATGCAAAACGTGAGGTTCTTGAGTATGCTCAGGTTATTGAAATAGAAGATCCTGATAAGGAGACAATTCAGTAAATGGAACAGGTATTAAGCGATTTAGTTAAATATTGTGGCTACGCTGGGGATAAAGGACTGACTCCGGGCATTTCGGGTAATGTTTCAGCCAGATATAATGACGATTTTTATATAACTGTTTCAGGTTCGGCTAGCGGATATTTAGATAAAGACAAGGATGTAGTTCTTATTAATAAACAAGGAGAATTGATTTCAAAAACTTCTCAAAAGCCTTCAAGTGAAAGGTTTTTACACCTTGAGTTTTATAAAATGCGACCGGATATTAATGCGATATTTCACGTACATTCTCCGTATTTAACTGCATTTGCGTCGAGCGCAACAGCATTAGAAGAACCTATTTCTCCGGAAATTGTATATTGTTTTGGAAAAATTCCGCTAGCAGAGTATGCTTTACCGGGTTCGGATGAATTAGTAAAAAAAACATCAAAATATTTTACGGATTATGATATTATACTAATGGAAAATCATGGCGTAATTGTTGGCGGAACTTCGATAAAAGATGCTTATTTAAAGTTAGAACTTGCAGAAGCGTATGCCAAAACAATTATTTGTTCTAAAATATTAGGTGGGGCAAAGACATTACCGCCCGAAGAAGTAAAAAAGATTTACGAGTTAAGATAATAGTAAAAGAGGAAAATAAATTGTCAATAACATTAGAAAACAAACAAGGATTGATTGCAGGAGACGGTATTTTACCTATAAGAATGGCACAATATGCAAATGAAAACGGATTTGAAGTCGTTTGTATTTCACTTGCTAAAGATAATGTGAGAGAATTAAAAAAATATTGTTCCAAAGTTTATTCATGCCATCCTGGTGAAGTTAATCGAATTGAAGAAATTTTAAAAGATGAGCAGATTAAACAACTTACATTCTTGGGAAAAGTTCACAAAAAAGTTCTTTTGCAACTGCACAAGTTTGATAAAAGGGCAATAGACTTAATAAAGGAAGCCTCAAGGTTAAATGATGATAAAGTAATGTTAATGATAGTTGAAGAACTTGCCAAAATCGGAGTAGAGGTTCTTGACCAGACAATATTCATAAAAAATTTGATGATTCCTGCAGGAGTTTTGGGAAAACACAAACCAACTCAAAGTCAAATGGACGATGTAAATTACGGTTTTTGGCTTGCAAAAGAAATGGGAAAACTTGATGTAGGTCAATCTGTTGTCATTAAAGATAAAATGATTATGGCAGTTGAAGCTATAGAAGGTACTGATGTTTGTATAAAACGCGGGGCAAAACTTGCAAAAGAAGGCGCTGTTGTTGTAAAAGTTGCAAAACCTAAACAAGATAAGCGTTTTGATATTCCTGCAATCGGGATGAGAACTCTGCGCACAATGAGCCATAAAAATGCAAAATTGATAGCCGTTGAAGCCAATGAAACGATTATTGTTGATCAGGAAAAAGTTGTTAAATATGCAGATGAGCATGATATTGTAATAATGGCGGTATAGCAGATATGAAAAAAATATTTATAATAACCGGTGAATATTCGGGAGATATACATGCCGCAAAAGTTGTAAAAGAATTAAGAGCATTGGATTGTGATTTACAAATTGAGGCAATCGGCGGTATGAGTTTGGCAGCGGAAGGTGTAAAATTATTTGCCGACCAAAGTAAAATGTCTGCTGTCGGGCTTTCTCCAAAAATTCTTTATGATCATTATAAATTAGGGAAATCGCTTGTTGAATATTTAAAAAATGAATATAAACCTGATTTGGTATTGTTAATTGATTATGGTGCTTTTAATCTGACAATAGCAAAATTTTTACATGCTGCCGGAATTAAAATTTTTTATTACATTCCGCCACAAGTTTGGGCAAGCAGAAAATACAGAATTAAACTTATCAAAAAATATGTTGATAAAGTACTGTGTATTTTCCCGTTTGAAAAACCATTATACGCGCAGTATGGAATAGATGCGCATTATTGCGGGCATCCGTTGGTTTCGCAACTTCCTGCTCCGGCAGGTCGCCGTGAATTTTTCAGAAAACATGATTTAGATACGGAAAAGAAACTTATATCAGTTTTCCCGGGCTCAAGAGAATTTGAATTAAAAAACCTAATGGAGGTTTTTCAAGAAACAGTAAAAAAATTAAAACAACGCCATCAGGATTTGCAAATTTGTTTTTCTCAGGCTCCTAATATTTCGGATGAATTGTATCAAAAATATTTAAAAGATTTTGATGTAAAGGTTATAAAAGGTGAAAATCAAGCATTATTAAGCGTTTCGGATGGTTTAATTTTAGCCTCCGGCACGGTTGCATTAGAAGCTTGCCTATATAAAACTCCGATGATTATAGCATATCGAGGTCCAAAATTGTTTTATTGGATATATCTTTTGGTCAGATGTATTAAGCGAGTTTCTTTGCCAAATATAATTGCCGATAAATCTATCGTTCCGGAGATTATTCAAGATAAAGTTACTCCTTTAAATATCACCCACGAAATAGAAGAACTTGTATATAATCAAACAAAAAGAGAAGCTAATATTAAGGCTTTGGGTGACGTTAGAGAGCTTTTATCAAATAAAAATTCGGCATTCGAAGTTGCAAAGGTTATAGATATTGAACTGTTTTCGTAACATAACTTTAGATAACTTGTTAAAATGCGCAATTTTATATGTTTTTGTGACTTAGTAATCATGTAGGTCAAGTGATTATTATGATAAATTCAATTCCGCAAATCAATATAAATAAAGATAAGAAGCTTGGTGGTTTTCCGGAATTACAGCCAAACCAATATTGGTATATGCCTCCAAAGTCAGATAATGTTGAGATAAAATCACAATTTCCGATTGACCCAAAAATTATTATAAATCCTGAAGAAGCGAGAAAAACAAAGAACTTGACTATTATTGGTGTTTCAATAGGAGCGGCAACAATCCTGACCGCCGCAGGTTTGTTCTTTTTCTTAAAAGGCGGACCTAGAAATCTTCCAAAATATTTTAGAGATTTAAGAAATTATTTAGAACGAAAAGTTCAGAAATCAAAACTCAATAATGACGGCAAACTATCCTTCAAGAATAATGTCTATATGGCTTTGATAAAACTGACCGATTCAGCACAGAGAAAATTTGAAGTAATAAATAATTTTACATCATTTAAAGATTTGACCTTCAAAAAAATAATGTATACAACCAAAATTGGTTCTAAAATTCATGATGGAATTACAAAATTATTTGAGGAAATAGGGAAACTTGCAGTAACAGGAAGTTATCGCAATACGTCTTCAAAAATTTACGGATTAAAAGATGTTGTTCCTGAAAATTATACAGGCAGAACAATTGCAGAGGTTGCTTATGTAAACGGCAATAAAATATCAAAAAGTGAAGCTCTACAACTTGCAAAACGACTAAATACCGAACTTTTTGAAGATTACAGCAAGAATTTTTCATCTATGGCGTTAAATGACCGTTATGTTAAATTTAAAAAAGCTTTAGAAGACCTAAAAGTTGCTTTTTCAGATTTGCGTATTTTCTTCTCAAAGGGTGTATATTCTGAATTTATGGCAGAAGCTGCATTGCATGATAAGAAAGTGCTATTGCAAAATTCGGTTAAGGCAAGCAGAAAAGATTTGTCCTACTCAGTAAAAGATATGGCACGGGAGATAGAAAACAAAATTGTGGCTATGACCGATTTGTTTGGTTATAAGGATACAGATAAAATTAAATCATTAAGAGATTTATGTACAAAAATTAAAAAATATTCGAAAAATCCTATTAATAATCACAAAATGAAAGAGCAAATTATTGAGGAATTGGATACATTATCAACGAGCCTGAGAGAAGCTGCGATTTCGGAAGGCAGTAAGATTGAAAATTCGGAAAAAATCCTCTCAGAAATTGATAGCATAAGAAATATTTTTACAGAATTTAAACAGGGCAAATTAGAAGACATTTTGGATATTTATCGCCAAATTTTACCGGAAAAAGATTTTAAAAACGTCGAAAAAATATACAGAAAAGCAATCAAGTCATTAGATAAATCAATTAAGATTGAAACAGATGACTATACAAGTAAATTACGTGATTTATCGTTAGGCTCTGCTCCGACTGATATTTTAACGATATTGGGCTCTTTCGGAGTTCTTGGATATCAACTGAAAAAATCTGACGATAAAGACCAGCGAATATCAATATCTTTAAAATATGGTATTCCTGCACTTGCCGGCATTGGAACTGCACTATATTGTAATGCAAAACTGTTTGCAGGTTCAAAGGCATTAATTATTGCATCGGTTTCATCATTATTAGTTAACAGATTGGGTGTATTTGCAGATGATATGCGCAAAAAATACTTTCCGACAACCCAATCCAAAAATACAAGAACAGTTACAACCAAATAAAATCAACTAAATATAGTATGTCATATAAGATATTTTTGTTAAAATCACATCATAGGGGAGAAATATGACAACATTAACCATAAGAGAAAAGCTTGAACAACGTGAGATAAAGAATTTAAGTGAATACGCAACATTGTCAATTAATTCAAAAGGCAGAAAAAAAGAAGAACCTCAATCTGATTTGAGGACGGATTTTCAGCGTGACAGAGATAGAATACTACATTCAAAAGCATTCCGACGCTTAAAACATAAAACGCAAGTTTTTCTATCTCCGTTTGATGATCATTTTAGAACAAGACTAACTCATACTCTTGAAGTGTCACAAATTGCTCGAACAATAGCAAGAGCGCTAGATTTAAACGAAGATTTAGTTGAGGCAATCTCGTTGGGTCATGATTTGGGTCATACTCCATTTGGTCATTGCGGAGAAGGTGTGTTGAATGAACTTGTAAAAGGCGGATTTCACCATAATATTCAAAGTGTCAGAGTTGTAGAGGTTTTGGAGAATTTAAACCTTTGCAAGGAAACAATTGACGGTATCAGAACACATTCTTGGGGCTACAAACCTACAACTTCAGAAGGGAAAGTTGTACAACTTGCAGATAAAATTGCTTATATCAATCACGATATTGAAGATTCTATTCGTGCAGGTGTAATCTCAGAAAGCGATTTGCCTCAAGATTGTATTGAGTATTTTTCATCAAATCAAAGTAAACGATTAAACAAAATGATAACCGAAATTGTAAACAATTCCATAGGAAAACCCGATATTTCAATGAGCGAAGAAGCTTGGGGGTATACAACAAAACTTAGAACTTGGATGTTTGAAAATGTATATAATGATGACTCTATTGCCAAATTAGAAGAAATTAAGGCAAAACGCGTAATAAAAGAATTATTCTATTATTATACTGATATGTTGAAAGAAAGTTGTGAGCCGGAGAAAATTGAAAGGGTTGTAACTGACTACATATCAGGAATGACAGACAGATATGCGGTTGAAAGATTTAAAGAGAATTTCATTCCGACAGGAATAAAATGTAGTGCCAGAGAGGATTATTTATTCAAATTAGCAATGGATGAAACAAAGTAATATAGAAAATTGCGAAATTCTGAATAATTGTAACTAAATGTAAACTAAGGTTTGAAATGCCATAAATGCAATTATAATGCACAATATGATATGATATGGTGTTGCTCGGAGTGGCAATTCCTTCGTGTGAATTTACTTTATATAAATATAAGCATTGTGTGCTTGAGAGTATAAACACGAAAGGAGACTGTTTATGTACAATTTGCGAATTGAAGGCGGCGGAGAAGCAAGCTGGTCAAGAAAATTTGACCAAATAAAACTGAATGGTCCTAAAGAAGATATTGATTTGGCTGCCGAAATGAAAAAGCTTGGGAGGGTAAATGAAGCAGATGATTTGAAAAAGTCAGGGAAAGACGAATCAATAAAACAAAAACAAGGTGACCCGTTTAAAGATAAAGGTCGAAATGTTTTAATGCCTCCGGGATATTATTTGGAAAATGATTATGACGGTTATGGCACATCCAAAATTCGTATTACAGATAAGAATGGAAAAACGGTTTTTTCATATACCAATAGTACATATAAAGAAGGCGAAGCCAGTGTATCAGAAACAACTATGTATGACAAAAATGGAAAAGAAACAGGAAAAACCAAAACATGTTATTATGACAATGGTGCCAGAGTTGTTCGTTCTTACATGAAAAATGGTAAAGTAATTATGACTGAAAAAATTACTAAAAATGATGATGGGACATGGGAAAAACACTACTACTATCCTGATGGAACATATATATCGGATAAAAAAGAAATAGAAAAGTTAAAAAATAGTGTTGAACCTCAAGATAAAAGTTATAAAAAATATAAAAAAGAACAAGATGATTATCTTCAAGCAATGCGCGATAAAGCTGAAGCCATTAAATAAAATACCGTTTAATAATATTAAATTGTGCCGTGTTGAGTATTTAACCTCGACACGGCACAAATATTATCTTACAATATTTGTGAAATATTTTTTAGTCGACTTGTTATAGTCATTTGATTTAGTTGGTGTCAAAAGTTGTATTTGAATTCCCTATTTTTTGTTCATGATACAATTGTCATGATAAGGGAGAAAAGAAAGATGTTAGAGTTTATTCACACGTATGGAATGATACTGTCGGGATTGATTCTGTTAATCGCCTACGTATTTATTGCCAGCGAAAAAATTCAAAAATCAGTTGTAGCATTGGTTGGTGCGTCTTTGACAATGCTATTAGGTTTAATTCCATTGTCTTTAAATATTGAAAGCAATGTAAAAGGCGTTTTTGAATACGTTGATTTTGAAGTAATCTTTTTGCTTATCGGTATGATGATAATTGTTCATATCGCAAGCCGAAGCGGCGTATTTAAATGGATGGCGTTGAATTTATTAAAAGCAACAAAAGGTCATCCGAAAACCGTTTTATTTGCACTTGCCGCATTTACTGCTATTGCATCGGCATTTTTGGATAACGTAACAACAGTTGTTTTGATGATGCCAATAACATTTGTTATTGCAAAAGAATTTGAAACTGATCCCGTGCCATTTTTAATTACTGAGGTTTTAGCTTCAAATATCGGAGGTACGGCAACACTAATCGGTGACCCGCCAAATATTATTATCGGAACAAGAGCCGGTTTAAGTTTTATGGATTTTGTAAGAGAATTATCTCCGATAGTCTTTATTATTTTTATGGTTGCGATAAGTGTTTTAATTTTCTTGTTCAGAAAAAGTTTAAAAGCAACTCCTGAGAAAATGGAGCATATCGCAAATCTTGATAATTCCAAAACAATTACAGACAAGAATTTAATGTTGAGATCCGTATTCACATTGGCATTTGTAATTTTGGGATTTGTAACGCACGATATCACACACATTTCGGCGTTTGTATTTGCAGTTTCAGGTGCATCATTTTTGCTTTTATTTGAAAAACCAAAAGAAATATACAGAGATGTTGAATGGTTGACAATATTTTTCTTTGTTGGTCTATTCATAATTATTGGCGGTTTTGAAGCAAACGGCGGTATAAAATTCTTGGCTGATCAATTAATTGTACTGACAAACGGAAGTTTGGAAGCTGCAACAATGATTATTTTATGGGCATCAGGAATTTTGTCGGGTATAATTGATAATATTCCTTATACCGCAACAATGGCACCGTTAATTTCCGAATTGATTAACCCTGCAAACCCGAACGCTATACAGGGTGCAACTCATGCACTATGGTGGGCATTATCACTTGGCGCATGTTTGGGCGGTAATTTAACAATTATCGGAGCAGCAGCTAATGTTTTGGTAAGTGAAACAGCAGCTTCAAAAGGTCACAAAATTTCATTCTTGAGATTTATGAAATATGGCGCGTTGATAACATTTATTTCATTAGTATTAAGCTCATTATATCTGTATTTCAGATATTTACGATAATCTGACGGATAAAATAATAAATAAAAATAAAGCGGCGGATGCAAATTTTGCATCCGCCGCTCCCATAAGTGATGAATATCAACTACAATCAATCAGATTAACTATTATTCATTACATCCGAAGGCAATAGTAACGTGTTCTCTTGGATTTACGGCAGATATTTTATATCCGCGAGGATCAACAAGGTAAGCAAATTCATCACCGGTAGTTTGGAATAAGCCCATTGTACCTGATAGCGCTGTTCTTGTCACATCAATTGGAGCTTTTACAGTTTCAAACAGTCCGTCGCCTAAACTTCTTGCTGCTGCACCAAATTGACCTTGAAAAGCGTGACCGAGCATGTAACCCGCATCATTAGATACGTTTTCGACAGCGTTACCCAAATTTGTAACAATACCGCCTGCTGTTCTGCCGACTACACCAACCAGTGAGCCTGCCCATGTGAACGGCATTTCAACAAGTCTTGCTACAGGATTTACGTTTTTAGATTTGTTTATTTGAGCTTGCAGAATTTGTTTTGGTAATTTTGCTTTACAATCTCCGTTTTTAATTTCGGTGAATGCAAGTTTAAGTGCGCCTTTATCACATCCTGACGGTCTTATAACCTCGACAACCTGACCGGTTACGGTTGAACCGCAAGGATAGGTTACGCCGTTGATAGTAATATCTTCAAGTGTATTTGCCCTAAAGTATTGACCTACGTGAGAAGATTTTGCTGTCAATTGGTCTATCATTGATAACTTCAATGTAGGAATTTTTACGATTTCTTCGTGCTCAATCAACGCGTTTTTCTCTACAGGGCACGCAGGACAAATATTGTTTGCGGTTTTTGGATTTGTATCATATCCTAATGCTACACGGACAGTCTGCATCATAGAGGCAACATCGGCACGAGTTGCATCTTTGTTTGGTAAAATCATATTAGGAGTAGGAGAGTCTTTTAATGCTCCGTTTTCCAAAGATTTAGCTACAGGAATTCTTGCCCAATCAGGGACTTTGTTACCGTCAGCGTAACGATTTAGGATTTCATCGGCTTTACATTTATCCATATCACAAGTCATACCTTTAGCGATTGAAGTTAAAGCTTCTATACGTGTTACGTTTGAATTAGGACGGAATGTATTGTTAGGATATCCTTTGAGCAAATCTTCATCAACCGCTTTAGCGATGGCTGCATTTGCCCAATTTGTTCTTGGCACATCTTTGAACATTGTTTGTTTATCCATATCACAATTTAGGTTGAAACCTTTGACAAGAATAGTCGCAAATTCTGCACGGGAAATGTTTCTGTTCGGTTTAAACAAACCGTCAGGATATCCGACAACAACATCATTAATAGCTAATTTGTCTATATCACAAGCTGCCCAATGTCTTTCTGAAACATCAGGGAACATACAACCACCCGTTGGGGCTGCAGCACCTGTAATATTTTGAATTTGTTGCGGTATTTCATAAGGTATTAAGGTCTTTTTAACCGCATTTATTGAATTTGCAGATTGAATATCAATCGGGCAAGCATTCCCGTTCATTTTACAATTATCTCTATTAATCGGTATTCCATTGTACTTATTTGGACACTCGTTTAGACAAGGCATTTGGGCAGCAGCTCCTGTTACATTAGGGTCTGTAGCTACTGTTGCACCTGCAATTCCTGATGACATACGACTTGTAGGACAGCCTTTTAACGCAGTTTCCGTTGAAAAGATAGAGTTTGCAGGTTCCCCGACGTAGTTATTCGTACCATAAACGGCTTGCGGATAACCATAAACCTGTTTCATTTCAGCTTTGTCAGGTTTACCGGTTTGCGGGCATAATGCAGTTGATGGTACCGGCGGTTTGTCACAGCTTATTTCATCAGGACAACCACAATCTTGTTTTTTCACCGGACAAGGCTCTTTAACAGGGCAAGGTTCCGGTTTTTTGCAATTGCATTCCGGCAAAGTTTTTTTGCACTTAGAGCAAGTTTGCTTAGGGGCCGGATTTTCACACGGGCAGGCTGCACCTGTTACTACAGGTAGGGCTTCTGCCGGCGCTTTTTGGTTGCACGGGCAAGCTGCCATTACTGAATTCAAGGAACACGTTGCTATTCCAACGGCAATCGCAGCTGCCACAGTTAGTTTTTTAATTGACATTTTTACCTCCTTGTTTGTGTGGGTTTTGTTTAAAATAAACAAAATATTTATTTAAAAAACAAACTTATATCAGATTATGTACTTTTCGGTTTGTTTAAAACATTAGCAAAACTACTTATATGCTAGGGTAATATTTTTATATTACTAAGTTTGTAACAATTTTTGTAAATTATAGCAAATATCACATAAAATATGTTTTTATATATATGTGTGAAGTGAAATCGGACAGGTGTGTAATTATGTATAGTAAAGAGTTCATGAGATTTTTATACGGTTATCAAAAAGACGAATTTAAACCGGCAGAACCCCCTAGACGTGAAATTCGTTTTAAAAGTCCAAAAAGCGGCAAGCTTGCCGAAGTTTATGTTACGCAAAATAATGATAAATAATATTAAACCTATAGGATCCATAGATAAATTTATACAAAAATCTAGAATGGATGGATATGAAAAACAAATAGTTGAAATATTTGACAAACAAGAAATAGCAATATCAATTGATGATAAAAATAATAGGACATGTTTTTCAGATGTAGATTATCTATGGTCAATAGAAAAAGATTTTAATGTAAATGCTTTACAAGCTACATTAGAAATAATAGTTGAGATAGTCGAATATGATGGCAAAATAAGCAAGATATTGCTTTCAAAATTGTATAATTTATTTAATGAAAATCCAGATATATATAGTAAAATATATCAGGAGATGATATCTTTAAAATATTTATACAGTGCCGAATTTAGAGGCAATGCTAGAAAAACTATAAATAAAATGCAAAAGAGATTTCCAAAATCTAAAATAGATATTGAGATATTAAATTTAATTAAATAATAGGAGAATACTATGGGAAGAAAAAATAAAAGACAAAAAATAGAAACATTTGAGATACCAAAAGATTTATTAATAGCTGCTAAAAAGCCAAGGTATAATGCTTATCAAGGTGGCACTGGTGCTCATAAATCAGAAAAAGCTTATACAAGAAAACAAAAACATAAGCAAAAACTATTTTAAGGAGAAAAAATGTTTATAAACTATGAGGATATACAAAAAGAAGATATAACCATTGATGTTAGAACAACAGAAGAGTTCAACTCAATGCCTTTATTTGAATATAATATACCTCTAATCAATAAAGAAGAACATGATAAACTTAAAAAAAGAATTTATTTAGCTGCACCTATAATTTTAAAAGGTTTTATAAAAAACAAAGAAGAAATTAAAAATCAGCTTTTATTCTTTTCGTATCATGGAGAAAAAAGAATTATAATTGGATGTTCCAGGGGAAGACTTAGAAGTCCAATTATATATTTTTATGCCAAAAAATTAGGTATAAAAGCAAAAATATTAAATAAAGGTATAAAAAGGTTTTATATTAAAAAACCAAATAATCTAAAGAATTTATATGGATTCTTAGATATGTAATACAGGAGGAATATATGAATTTTAAAGAAGTAACAAATATTGGTCAATTATATCAAGGTAACAAAGTAGCTATTACTACAAATAGCTTAGATACA
>CAMGGL010000014.1 GCA_946055575.1 uncultured Candidatus Melainabacteria bacterium | reverse complement strand
CTTTTCTAAAAATAAAATGCCCCTTACTTTTTTGAAAACAAACAATATTAAAAAAACTTTACAATACTATCTTTTTTCGATGATTTTGTTGTTATCATCGACAATTACTACAGTCGGTTTAAAGTCATTGACTGTATCTTCTTCAAAATAGCCGTAAGTAACTATAATAACTTTATCTCCGGGTTGAACTTTACGCGCTGCAGCTCCATTAAGACAAATTTGTCCCGAATCTGCTTTACCCTTTATTACATAAGTTTGAAATCTTTCACCATTGTTTACATCAAGAATTTCAACTTTCTGCCATTCTTTTATATTTGCTGCTTTTAAGAGAGTTTCATCTATTGTTATTGAGCCAACATAATTCAGATTTGCATCTGTAACGGTTGCTCTGTGTATCTTTGAATATAAAAATTCCAGTAACATTTTTTCTACCTCACCATGATATTATACACCAAACAAAACCATTTAAAGACACAATTTATTTTATGCTAAAATAAGTTCATGAAATTATGCGTATTTCAAGGTACATTTAATCCGATACATAACGCACATCTGCGGGTCGCAGAATATGTGCTTGAACGTTACGATTTTGATAGAATATTATTTATTCCGGCATATAATCCGCCACACAAAAATGCTGAACCCAAAATGAGAAAACACCGTTTTAAAATGGTAGAACTTGCAATAAGAAATAACCCTCGATTTGAAATATCTGATATTGAATATCAAAGAAAAGGCAAATCTTATACTTATGATACAATATGCGAGTTATATAAGAATTATAAAATTGATGGTAAAGTCAATTTTATAATAGGTACAGACGCTTTTGATAAAATCGAAACTTGGTACAAATTTAATGAATTGAAAAAACTTGTTAAATTTATCGTCTTTATCAGGGATGAAAAATTTGACAAAACACGATATAATTACCTAAAAGATATAGATGTTGATTTTGAATGCCAAACTCTTGAATATTTGGATATATCATCAACCGAACTGCGAAAAAGAATTGCAGAACATAAAAATATTGATTTGCTGATACCACAAGAAGAAAAGGAATATATTATCAAAAATGAATTATACAAAATATAGCACGGAAGAAATATTAAACTGGTTAAAAGAAAACTTAAATAACGAAAGATATACACATTCAATCGGAACTGCGGAATGCGCTAGAGAACTTGCTAAAAAATACAACCTGAACGAAGAAAAAGCATACATTGCAGGTTTGTTACATGACTGTGCAAAGTGTTTTCCAAGAGAAAAAATGCAAGAAATAATCGATGAACATATTGAAGTTGATAAATGTGAGCGTTCTAACTTTAAAACGCTACACGCGCCGGTTAGTTTTTACATTGCCAGAACAGAGTTTTTAGTTGAAGATGAAGAAATATTATCTGCAATAAGATGGCATACTATTGGCCAATTAAACATGACCGATTTTGAAAAAGTGATATTTATTGCAGATAAAATTGAAAACAAAACCCGAAACAAAGAATATTCACAACCAATTATTGATGAACTAAACAAAGATAACGGTTTAAACAAAGCCATGCTCCAATGCTATAAACAGACTATAAAAAGCCTTGTAGACCGAGATTTGGTTATCTGTCCGCTTACAATTGATATCTATAACAAGCTTCAAAATGAAGTTAATGTTAAATAATGTAATAATAGGATGCAAATTGTTATTTTTTTGTTACAATTTACCTAAACAGAGAGGGAATTAATGAAGTTATTAGAGATTAAAAACAATTTGGCTAAAATCTCGTACACCGAAACTGAAACACCGGTTCTTGGAAGATTTATAGTATTAGCAACAGAGTCAAAATCTTATGTTGCTCAGTTTGTAAACTTAAAATCAGATTCGATTAATAATTTTGCAATAGCCAAACTGATTTTTACATTCACACCTGACGGAGTTGTAGACAATTACGACGGATCAATTCCTTCTATCAATTCAGAATTATCATTTTTGCCGGCAGAAGAATTACTAAACCTGCTTCCGGTAGAAACTGCAATTAAAATAGGAAACTTGGCACAATTAGAGGATATGCTTTCTGTTGATATTTCTGTTTTTGAAAGAAACTTTACCGTATTTTGCGAAAAAGACATTCACAAAACAACATTTATCTCAAACTGTGTAAGACAACTTTTTAGAATGAAAGAAAAAAGTGTCATAATAGATACTGATAACCTCTTTGAAGACTATAAAAAAATTGTTTTAGGTAAAGATTTTAAACTACCGTTAAATTCACAAATGATTGATTATATTTTTGAATACGAACTTGCAGATGTAGATGCAGCTACAAAAGCCGTAATTCAAGATATTTTCTACGCTGTACAACAGTACATAAAAACACTTGATTATGAGTTTTTACCTATTGATAACTTTGTAGATGTTGTAACTAACCAATACAAAGAAATGCAGTTGCCGGAATTAGCTTTGTTAAAGAATAAATTACTCAAATATCGTGATGCAAATGTTTTTGCAAACTCTACCGAAGATATTTTTGCATTAAAAAACATTTTATCAGAAAAAAATTGTTCAATTATTGATTTAAAGGAAATAAACGAATCACTTCAAAAAGAAGTTTATTCATTTATCCACACGACATTAACAGAATTTGACAAATACATTTACTTTTTTGTTCCGCTGACGGATAACAATTCTGATAAACAATTGTTAAAACAGTTAATCAATAATAACCATATATTTACAACATTTTTGACAAGCTCTGAGTACAAATACGCACAAGAATTGAAACGTCATGCCCAAAACCTGATAATATTTGAGCCAATGACAACAAACCATGAATTTACGGCATTCAACACATTTTTAAATAAATTAAATCCTGATGAGTGTATTGTATACGGAAAACTCACTCAAGGAATTCCATTTATCGTTGAAATGTCGGATTTGGAATTGGATTTAACAAAGGATGATGTTTTGGGCGAGAAATACCAATTTGTTCCGGTTAGCGAAAACCTACAATTGGTAACAACCGACAATTACGGTAACCAAACTCCCGTTGAACTTTATGACGAACCCGAAACTCCGCAGATAGAACAAGCTTATGATAGCGAACAAGAAGTTATTTCTTCAATACCGCAGATAGACACCCCGCCGATTGAAATGGTCGAAGACTTGCCGACTGATAACACGGAAGAAACCGAAGATTATGACGAAATTTCACAATCAGAACCTGAAGAAATAACATCAAATGAAATTCAACCTGTAGGAAACATACTGTCTGATGATAAAGAATTTCACGAAGATACGGATTTAACAGAAACAGACCTTACTCTTACCGAGCAAGATATGCCGACTGAGGATTTTATACCGGAAGCCGAGCTTGAAGAAGATGAAATATCCCATGAACCATTGACTGAAGACGATTTGGATTTCATTGATGAAACTCAATTTGAACAGACTGAAGTCGAAGAAGATATGTATCTACAAGATGATATCACAGCCGATGAAGATGAGATTGTTGAAGACACTTATGACGAACTTTCATATTCTGAAAATCAACCTCCGGTAGTTCCTGTATACACAGAAGATGATAACCTGCCAGACACGAATATAAATGAGTTACAGCAAGGTGACAGCGTAACCCACCCAAGATACGGGCGAGGGGTTGTGGAAAAAATTATAAAATACGGAAATAAAACACTTTGTTCAATATCATTTGAAAATGTAGGAAGAAGGCTATTAGATCCGTCGATTTCAGATTTAACAAAATTAGGATAATAAAAAAAGCGCTTTTAATAAGCGCTTTTAATTTATTCCTATCCTTTTCCTAATTGTTTTCTTTTCTCTTAATCCTATTGATTTATCCAACGACTTTTGAAACAAAATTCATAACTTCAAAAACAGAATCTTTAACAAATTCTTTTGCCAATACCGAAACCGGTCTGTTTTCAATACAATCAAAAACATAATATATCGGATCCTGTGAAGTGTTAAATCTCATTCTTTTATCTTTATTTTCTAAATATTTAAATTCGGAAACATGTTTACGTGCATTACGTCTTGTCATAGTTCCAAAAGCTTGTCCTGATGTTGCTAACATAAAATTTTCTCTCTCTTATTATATCTTACATATATATAAAGTATATTCTTTGTGAAAAATTGCCTTTTTTATAAAGGACTTCTTAACAAAACTTAATCATTTGGCAGTTCAACACAATCTTCATCTGTCAGGAGATTTTTACCGATTGCTTTTTCTAACAAGGCTTTTGCGGAATTATACTCATATAACGCTGTATAATATGTCAATTGCGCTTGCTCATAATTATTTTCGGAATCTTTGAGTTCGGTTGCAGAACCTTCTCCGACACGATATCTGCCGTAAGAAAGTTCGTAATTTTCTTTACTCTGTTTTACTTGCAAAATCGCAACGGGCAACTGGTTTCGCTTTTCTTCAAGCGTTAAATAGGCTTTTTGAATTTCAAGATAGATAGAATTTTGCGTGTTTCGCGCATTGGCTAGCTCTTTATCATAAGTATATTTAGCCTCTTTAATTTCATTTTTTAATAACATCAAATTTATATTAGGAAATGTCAAATACCCGCCGAGATTGAAACCATAGTTAGAATTCCAACTTTTTCCGCCTCGCTGATATTGACCTTCGATTGAAATAGTCGGGAAAAACGCTTTCTTGGTTAATTTAACCGTTTGATTTGCTGTTTCGACTTTAATTTCCGCCAATTTCAACTCAGGACGAGCCTCTCTTGCAATAGATATAGCCTGTTCAAAACTTAACTTTATCGGATTGTATTGGAGTTTATCATTAATCTTATAGTGTTCAATATAAGGAACTCCCATTATATTATTTAAATTTGCGATTGCTAAATTAACTGAATTTTCTGCTTGAATAAGTTTTAACTTTGCATTACTCAAATTCGATTCTGCAATAGTAACATCAACTTTCGGATTAAAACCGGCAATATAAAAAGCTTTTGCCTGATTATAAAAAAGTTGATATTTGTCTACTGTTTCCTTTGCTACATTACGATTTTCATAGGCATATAAAACATTATAATAGGCATTCTTTGTCTGATAAATAACATCATTAACAGTTGCTTCAAAAGTTTTTTTATACCCTTCATAATCCAATTTTCTTATCGTTGCTTGATTTTGAGTTACCCCAAAGTCGTAAAGCATCTGCTGTAAAGATATTTGTCCTAAAATATAATAATTAAATTCAAGGTTTTCACCTAACGCATCCGACAATTGCAATTGTCTCAACCTTGTGTAAGACGTCTGCCAAGAAAAAATAGGAAAATAATTTGCCCAAACCTGACGAATTCTAGCATCAGATGCCAAGATATCTTGAAATGCCGCATCTATCTTAGGATTATTCCCAAGTGCAAGTTTAATACAATTTTTTAAATTCATATCTACATTTTTTTCAACAGAACCTGATATGAGCGATTGAGAATTATTTGTTTCATTTGGCAAAACCAGTTCGCTTTTAGGATATTCATCAATATTGATAGAATTTCCCAACTCTGAAGCCCAAACTTGCAGAGAAAACACATTTAATACAACCGTTAAAATTACCAAAACCTTAAACATTTTTTCTAAAATCCTTAATTTGTTGAATTTTACCAATCAAATTTATTTTAAAATTTTCTACAAGCACATAAAACGCAGGGACCAAAAAAGTTCCACCAAAAGCAACAGCGACCATACCTCCAAAGACCGTCATACCGACAGAATGTCTTGAACCTGCTCCTGCTCCTGATGCAAAAACCAAAGGTAACAAACCGAGCAAAAACGCAATATTTGTCATCATCACAGCTCTAAACCTTAATTTTGCAGCCTTTAAAGCTGCATCAACAACAGATAAACCTTCATTTATGTGAGCATCCTTTGCAAACTCAATAATCAAAATAGCTTGTTTTGTACTCAAACCGATTAGCATGACAAGCCCTATTTGCGAATAAATATCAAGTTCATAACCTGCAACATATTGAAACAATAAAGCTCCAAGCAGCGAAACAGGAGTTACCATCAATACACTTATTGGAAGAAACCAGCTTTCATACAGCCCGACCAAAAACAAAAATATAAAAACAAGGGACATCATTAATATAGGAACAATTTGCCCGCTTGATTGCTGTTCTTGCAGAGAAGTACCTGACCATGCATATCCCATATCTTTCGGCAAAATTTCGGCAGAAAGATTTTCCATTATATTCATAGCTTTTCCCGAACTTACACCATTTCTTGCACTTCCGTTTATTGTAATTGCAGGGTACATATTAAATCGTGTTCTGCTATATGGACCTATGATATTTTTAGTAATAATCAATGATGACAATGGAACCATTTTGCCATAATCATTTTTGACGTAAATTTTATTTATATCGGAAAGTTTTGCTCTAAACGGAGAATCAGCCTGCACATAAACTCTGTAAACTCTGCCATATTTATTAAAATCATTGACATATGTTTTAGCAAAATATGCAGCTATCGTTTCGTAAATATCACTAACTTTCACATTCTGCGCCATCGCCTTATCTACATCAACCTCGATTAATAATTGCGGTAAATTTGCACTATAAGATGTATAAACAGTAGATAAATCAGGATTTTCCATTGCTTTTGCAATAAGTTTCTTTGCTTCAATATAAAACTCGGAAGAGTCTCTATCTCCTTTATCAAGCAGTTGATATTCAAACCCTCCGAACATCCCCAAGCCTGAAATCGCAGGCGGAGAAAACGTCGCAACGGTTGCCTGTGAATATCGGGAAAATTCAGAATTTATATTTTTCATTATACCTTTCAATGATTCTTCTCTATTTTTACGTTTTGACCAAGATTTAAAATCAGATACAATAAATGCCGTATTCTCACCATTCAGACCTACAAGTGATATTGTATCCTTAACTCCCGGAATTTTTATTAATCGGTTTTCAACATCTTTTGCTACCTCATCTGTCCTTGAAGCTGATGAACCGTCAGGGAGTTGAATTTGAGTAAACACAGCACCCCTGTCCTCTTGCGGCAAAAAACCTTTTGGAATTAGAATAAACAAACTAACTGTCATGATAAAAATAAGAAACAAAATTCCCATTGTCAATTTACCTGAATTTACAAAGTATACCGTATATTCTAAATATTTATCACGAATTTTTGAAAACCAATTATCAAAATTTTGTATAAATTTAAAATCCGCATTATCAACTTCTGTTTTTAAAATCATAGAACAAAGTGCCGGCGCAAGGGTAAGAGCAACTAAAGTCGACAAACCTATTGAAGAAGCAATACATAACGCAAACTGCCTAAACATTTGACCGGTAATTCCGCCCATAAAAGATACCGGCACAAATACTGCCATCAAGACTAAAGATGTTGCAAGAACAGCCCCAAAAACTTCTTTCATAGTTATTTCTGTCGCTAATTTTGCCTCTTTGCCATCTTGAATATGCCTTTGCGTGTTTTCCAACACAACAATTGCATCATCTACAACCAGCCCAACAGCCAAAACTAACCCAAAAAGAATTAATAAATTTATGGAAAACCCAAAAATATTCATAAAAATAAATACACCTATCAATGAAACAGGAATAGCCGCAAACGGAATAAAAGCAGCCCTGATTGTCCCAAGAAACAAATATGTAACAACAGAAACCAACAATACGGCAAGAATAACGGCATCTGCAACTTCACGTATAGCTTCTCTTACAAACTCTGTTTCATCATGTTGAATTTTATACTCAATATCTTTTGGAAAAGCTTTACTCAACTCCTGCATTTTCTTCCTGATTTTGTTAGACAAATCTATTGCATTGGCTTCAGGGAGCTGACTTACCATAATTATTGCAGAATTTTTACCGCTTATTCTTGAAAAATTAGAATAATTTTCTGCTCCGAGTTCAACATTTGCAATATCTTTTAGTCTTATTTGTGCTCCATTAGCCAGAGATTTAACAATAATTTCAGAAAATTCTTCCGCACTTTTAAGCCTGCCTTTTGTCCTCATTGTCAGTTTTATTAACTGTTTATCTTTCATCGGTTCAATACCTAAATCTCCCGCAGGAGATTGAATATTTTGCGACTTAACTGCATTTATAACATCATTAGCAGAAAGTCCGTAACTTGCCATTTTGTCTGCATTTAACCAAATACGCATAGAATAATTTGAAGACCCGAAAACACTTACGCTGCCTACACCTTTTATTCTTGCAAGTTCATCTTTAATGTATATATCCGCATAATTTGAAATGAATAAATTATCATAAGAATTGTGCGGAGAATTGACAGATATCATTAACAAACCCGGACCACCCGTAGATTTTTTTACTGACAAACCGTAACGTCTAACTTCTTCCGGCAATCGGGGAGTTACAAGCTGTAATTGATTTTGAACATTAACAACAGCCATATCAGGATCTGAACCCACTTCAAAATAAAGGGTTAATTTATAACTTCCGCTTTGCGACGTTGAAGACATATAAATCATATCTTCAACACCATTCAATTGAGCTTCAATCGGCGCGGCAAGAGTTGTTTCTATAACATCTGAACTTGCACCTGCATAAGTTGCACTAACTACAACCTGCGGTGGTGTAATTGACGGATATTCTTCAAGCGGAAGCCCTGTTATCATCAATATACCTGCAAGTAATATCGCAAGCGAAATGACAATAGCAAGCTTAGGACGCTTTATAAAAAGGTTTCCTTGTTTTTCTTCTGACATTTAATTTTCTCTGGTTAATATTTTATTTTTTAGGTAGTTGTAACAGTTTATTTTTATTATTTAGTTCATCTTTTGACACAATATTTACGGGAGAACCCGGAACAACTTTTAAAATTCCGTCTACAATAACTCTATCCCCGTTTTTTAATCCATCTCGAACAATCCAATTATCTCCCGATTGTCCTTGAATTTTTATATAAGTAAGTTTTGGTAAATTTTTATCATCAAGAGTATAGACATATTTACCCTCTTGATTTTCCTGAACAGCAACAAGCGGAACAAGTGGAACTTTTATAGGGTGATTTGCATACAATTTTATATTAACAAATTCCCCGTGAAGAAGTTTGTTTTCTGAATTTTGAAAAGTTGCTCTCATTGTCACTGTGCCTGTTGATTGATCAACTTTATTATCTAAAAAATCCTGTACACCATCAGGCTCATATTTTGTTCCGTTTGCAAAATATAACTCAACTTTACGTTTTTCATCCGCTTTTTTATCAACAGAAACGATATTTACATAATCCGCTGACGAAATCGGGAAAGTAACATAAATAGGGTTTGTACTATTAATTGTAGTCAAAGAACCGGAAGAGGGTGTCACATAATTACCAACGGTTACATCTATTATTCCTATTCTACCGTCAACCGGGGCTTTCACCTCAGTATAACTCAAATTTCTGTTAGTATCGTTATAATTTGCCTCCGCAGCTTTAAGTTGAGCTTTCAACGCATCTCTATTAGCTAATAATTCATCATACCTTGATTTTGAAATATAATCTTTTCTTACAAGTTCTGCGGCTCTTGTAAGCTGTTTATCCGCATATTCAAGTTGTGACTTAATATTTTGAATATTTGCACCCGCCATATTTGAAGCATTTTGGAATTCGACAGGCTCAATGAGAAATAAGGTATCACCAGCCTTTACATAATCACCCTCTTTAAAAAAGCTCTTTTGTAAATAACCGGAAATCCTCGCCATTATGCTGACTTGATATTTTGAAATGACTCTGCCAGGAGCATCCAATGTTTGAATAACGTCTTCTTCTTTTATTGTTTCAACTACGACATTTGGCGGAACACGTTTCGCCATAGACTGTTTTTTTTGATATTTAACAAATTCGGAATACAAAAATCTTGCAAATATTGCAAGAATTACAACTATAAGAACTATAATTATATTTTTTTTCATAAACCCTTTCACAAGTTAAACTAAATTTGTCTTTATGTAACTAATGATTTTGTTAAGTGCATTACTTCTGTGTGATATTTTATTTTTTAAGTTTTCCGACAATTCTGCTATTGTGCAGTCATATCCATCAGGTTTAAATATAGGGTCATACCCAAAACCGTTTTTTCCTGCAGGTTTTTCAGTAATTTCACCGTAACACTCTCCGATTTCTCTATCTAGTACATTACCAAATTCATCAACCAATGTCATAGCACAAACAAACTTTGCCTTTCTATTAGACACTTCGGCAAGGTTTGATAACAATTTGTCAATTCGCGCGGAAGCTGTCGGTGCATACCTTGCAGAATGAATACCCGGAGCTCCTGATAAAGCCTCAACACATAACCCTGAATCATCAGCCAACGACATTTTACCGGATAACATTGCAGCAGTTTTTGCCTTGATATAAGAATTTTCCTCAAAGGTACTTCCGTTTTCATCCGGATCAAATCCCTCCGGAGGTAGTATGAATTTAATTTCCGAATTTTTTGATATATCGTTGATTTCTTGTAACTTATGAGGATTACCCGTTGCAAAAACTATTTCAATTTTACTTTCCATATCGACGCTGCCTTTTCCCAAATTCTTCAATACAATCTGCCAAAAGCTGTTTATCAAACTCAGGCCAATACTCTTTTCGTACAATAATTTCAGAATAAGCAATCTGCCACAACAGATAATTTGATATACGTTTTTCCCCACCCGTTCGTATTAAAATGTCAGGGTCCGGAACTCCTGATGTATACAAATTTTCACTAATCATTTGCTCTGTGACATCATCAGATTTCACACCTGACTTGACAATTTTTTTAACAGCATTTGTAATTTCATCTCGAGAACCGTAATTTAATGCAATTTGCAAGATTACTCCCGTATTATTTTTAGTTGTTTCAACAGAATTATTTAAAATTTTTTGTAACTTCGCAGAAAACCTTGACATATCACCAATAAATCTAATTTGTACATTTTCCTTATGCATTTCGGCCAGTTCATTGGTTAAGGTTACTGCAACCAAGTCCATTAAGAAATCAACTTCTTCCTGCTTTCTGTTCCAATTTTCCGTAGAAAAAGCATACACGGTTAAATACTTAACCCCAAAATCATTACAAGCTCTCAAGGTCGTTTTTAACGCTTCAACCCCTTTTTTATGACCAAGAGGTGTTGGCAAATTACGTTCTTTTGCCCAGCGTCTGTTTCCGTCCATAATAATTGCAATATGTTTTATATCCGTATCTTTGACTATATTATTAATTTTATTTTCCATTATACAATTGCTCCGTGACTTGCATCTTGAACATTTTTTGCATACTTTGCAAGGTAACCTGACTTACATTTCAACTCAAAAGGTTTCCACTCGGATTTTCTCAGTTGTAATTCTTCATCAGACACAAGAAGATTAATTTGTCTGTTATTAATATCAATCTTGATTTTATCACCGTCTTTTACAAGGGCAATAACACCACCGTTTGCTGCTTCAGGGCAAACATGCCCGATACAAACTCCGCGAGTTCCGCCTGAAAATCTTCCGTCAGTTATCAACGCACAGGAGGTTCCCAAACCTTTACCAACCAACAACGAAGTCGGAGCAAGCATTTCTCTCATACCCGGTCCGCCTTTAGGACCTTCGTATCGAATAACTATTATATCTCCCGCCTTAATTTCATCATCCTCCAAAGCCTTCATTGCAGCTTCTTCTGAGTCAAAACATTTTGCAACACCCTCAAATTCATAACATGCCGGATCTATACCCGAAATTTTTGTAACACACCCTTCACTTGCTAAGTTTCCATACAAGATACCAAGTCCCGGTTTTGTAGTAAAAGGCTCATTATAAGGATGAATTAAATCAGTATTAACATAAGCATCTTTGGTTATTTGTGACAAATTCAACCCGCATACCGTGTTTTTATCTTCAAGTCCTACGTTTGCATCTGATAAAACTTTTAAAAGCGCAGGAACTCCACCTGCCTTATGGAAATCAGACATTGTCGGAACTGCGGCAGGATCAAGTTTTACAACCTGATGAATTTTATAACTCAATTCTTCAAAATCTTTCAAAGTTACATCAATGCCACCTGCATTTGCAAGTGCTAAAATATGCAAAAACGAATTTGTAGAACCTCCCATTGCCAAATCCGCAATTATTGCATTTCGCAAACTGTCCTTGCCAACAATATCAGACGGACAAATATTATTGCGTACTAAATCAACAATCTTCACACCACTATCAAAGGCAATTCTCCTTTTTTTAGAGGAAACAGCTGCAGAAGTTGCACAATAAGGTAAACTCATTCCCATAACCTCAGCTAAACAAGCCATAGTATTTGCGGTATACATACCCTGACAAGAACCCGCCGAAGGACATGACTCTTCTTCAAGTTCGAGTAGTCTTTTTTCATCTATAACACCGCTTCTAAACTTTCCGACAGCCTCAAAAGAACCTTTTATCATTGTAAGTTTTTCGCATCGGCTTTCGCCATCTAGCATTGGACCTGCTGTTACTATAATTGTCGGAATATTTAGCCTTAACGCTGCAATTAGCATACCGGGAGTGATTTTATCACAATTTGAAAGCAGAACCAGTCCGTCTAGTTGATGAGCTTCCGCCATAGTTTCAACACAATCCGCAATCAAATCTCTTGATGGCAGAGAATAACGCATTCCGCTATGCCCCATAGAAATTCCGTCACAAACTGCAGGAACGCCAAAAATAAAAGCCTGTCCGCCACCTGAGTGAATACCTTTTTCAATTTGTCTTTCCAAATCTCGCATTCCGATATGACCCGGAACTAAATCAGTAAAAGAACTTGCAATTCCGATAAACGGCACATCCATATTCTTTTTACTGACCCCTGTTGCCATTAAAAGCCCTCGATGAGGCGTTCTTGCTATACCTTTTTTTATACTGTCACTTCTCATTTGTATCTCCAAATTAATACGAAATTTTCACAATATTAAAATCCTCATCCCATTCAATTTCACCACGCAGCTCTAAATTGTGATAAGCATAAGAATTTGATATGTACTGTTTAGAAAACATATCTTTTTGAGCAAGAATTTTTACTATATCAGGTAAAAGTTTTGTGCTTCCAGCAATAGTACCGGATGCGGATGTTGCCTTTACTCCGTCGAAATAGACCTTAGAACCTGCAAAAACAAATTCCTTAACCTCACTATGAGTACAAGGCAAACAATCCGATATCAATAAAATTTTATTCATTTGTTTTGTCTTAAACAATAACTTTAAGGCATCATCTGAAACATGCACACCGTCAGCAATTATTTCTGTATAAATATCATCATTTATTAACGCAGACAGTGCAGTTGATTTTCCCCGATGAGTTATCCCACTCATAGCATTATAAGTATGTGTTGTTGCATCGCAATATGTTAAATCCGCACCTACACAATGTCCCGCCTGAATTTTTATACCTTTATCTTTTAAATATATAAAAAGCTCTGTTTTTGTTAACTCAGGAGCCAGAGTGATTATTTTTATAAAATCATCTTCTACGAGTTTAAAATTATCAACAGTCGGTATCATAAAATAATCAGCATTATGAATACCTTTTTTCTCGGGATTTAAAAATATCCCCTCAAGATGAATACCGCAAATGCGTGCCATATCAGAAGACTGCAGATTTGCCGCATCTTTTATAATTTTAATCTGACGATTGATATTTTCAACAGTATCCGTGACAAGTGTAGGAAAAATATATCCAACCCCCTCACCTAGCAATTTGCGAGCCAAAAACAAGACCTCATCAACCGATGCGGTATTAAAATCTATTCCGTAACATCCGTGAAAATGCTGTTCAATTAAAAGTGGAGTTTTCAAAATTATTTCCTCTTATATTACACTTCCTGCAAATACTTTTCTCGCCTGTTCCCTATCATCAAAATGTATCGTTTTATCTTTCAAAATTTGATAATCTTCATGACCTTTTCCTGCAATAACGACGACATCATTATTATCTGCAATAGATTTTAACAAAGCTATAGCTTCCCCTCTATCCGGTTCAACAGTAACTCTTTCGGGATCAACAGATTGCAACCCTGCAATTATATCAGTGATAATTTGCTGAGGATCTTCTGAACGAGGATTATCACTTGTGATAATAATCTTATCTGCAAGTTTTTGTGCTATCGCTCCCATTTTTGGACGTTTGGTTGCATCTCTATCGCCACCGCAGCCAAAGACACATATTAATCTGCCATCTGCAGGAGTAATTTCTCTTGCTGATTTCAAAACATTTTCAAGCCCGTCCGGAGTATGCGCATAATCAACAATAACAAGCGGTTTTTTATTAACTACCTCAAAACGTCCCGCAACACCATGTACATTTTGCAATGCCTTTATGGCTACTTTTATATCAATTTCCATAGCAATCGCAGCACTAATTGCCGCTAATACGTTATAAACGCTAAACATACCGTTCATGTGCAAATTAACGGAATATTCTTCACCTTTAATAATAAGTTTGAATTCTGCACCGTTTAAAGAAAAATGAATATCCTTTGCCATAATATCCGCATTATTTTTTACACCGTAAGTATAAACATTTACCCCCTCAGGAACAACAGAAGCAAATCTTTCACCGTAAGCATCATCATTATTAATAACGGCAAAATTACCTTGAGTAAGGTGTTCAAACAACAATGCTTTTGCTTTAAAGTAGTTTTCCATTGTAATATGATAATCCAAATGATCCTGAGTTAAATTTGTATGAACCGCCCCATTGAAACGACAACCGCCTACTCGGTTTTGCTCCAATGCATGTGAACTTACTTCCATTACAACATTATCAATCTTTTCAACATCCTTAATCATCCTTAATGTAGCCTGAAGTTCCGGAGCCTGAGGAGTTGTATGTTTTGCATCTCTATATTCACCGTTTGAAGATAATTTATACCCCAATGTTCCTATAAGAGCGCATTTCTGCCCATTTTCTTCAAATATTTTTTGAATAAGGTGAGTAACCGTAGTTTTTCCGTTTGTTCCGGTAATTCCAATCAAATTTAAACCCATTGATGGTCTTGAATAAAATCTATCAGCTATATCAGCTATTTTGTGTCTTGTTGAATCTACCTGAACCTGCGGAACATTGACACCTTCTACCTTTCTTTCAACAAGTAGTGCGGATGCCCCGTTTTCTATAGCCATTTGTGCATACTCATGCCCGTCAGTATGTTCACCTACTAAACAGATGAATATGTCACCCTTTTTGGTTGTCTTTGAGTTATATGAAATTCCTGAAATTTCAACATTTTTAAAATTAATCAAATCTTCATATTTTAAATATTCAATAAGTTCATCTAATCTCATTTTATATCTCCCTTTTACATTTTCTTTGTATTTGTTGGTTGTACTTTATCTGGCTTTAGGTCAAGTATTCTTGCAGTTTGTTCTGCAACCTCATGAAAGACAGGCCCTGCAACCGTATTTCCCCAAACCGGACCCTTTTTAGCACTGTCTACGACAACATAAATCAAAACTTGAGGATCACTTGCCGGTAAATAACCTATTGTTGAAGTATACATTGCACCTGAGTATCCGGTACCGTTTTCTAACGGTTTTCTTGATGTCCCTGTTTTTGCAGCAACATTATATTTATCCATTTTGATACAAGAGCGCCCGTTATTTACGCTCATTGCAAGCAGTTTAGTGATAGTTTTTGCAGTTTCCGGACTTACAGTTGGAATGCGCTTAATTTTTTCGGCTTCTTCTTCAGGAGAATACTTGATTACGTGAGGAGTGACCCTGACCCCGCCATTTGCCAATGCTGATACCGCAGAAACCATCTGCATGATAGAAACCGAAGTTCCGTAACCATACGACATCGTCATATGTAAACCTCTGTCCCAATACTTTGGAGAGGCAAGCAAACCTGAAGACTCTCCCGGCAAGTCAATTCCTGATTTCTCTCCAAAACCAAATTTTTTAAGCATAGAATAAAACTCGCTATGCGACATTAAAAATCCTACATTCACGGAACCGATGTTGCTTGAATGTTCAAACAAATAAACCAAATTGATTTTACCCGGAGCACCCTTTTCTTTGTAATCATAATTTTCAATGGTGTATCCGCCGAACTTCATCCTTCCTGAATCTTCTATTATAGAATTTTCATTAATCTTACCCAATTCCATTGCGCTGGTTACGGTAATTGTTTTGAATGTTGAACCCGGAGGATAAACATCTGTTAATGTCCAGTTTTTAATTTGTGTATTTGTTGCTTTTTGAAATTTGTTCGGATCATAGGTCGGATATACCGCATATGCTAAAATCTCACCGTTTTTAGGATTCATTACAATAACAGCACCTCTAAGTGCATCTTTTTCTTGAATCATTTTATGCAATTCTTTTTCGCAAACATGCTGAATTGCAGCATCAATAGTAAGTGTTATATCCTGACCTTTCGGGTTTCTTGTCGGGATTTCCGGATCCATTGAAAAATTGTATATAATTTTTCCATCACGAGTAATATCATAAGTTGCTCTGACTGCGTGTTCTAACTTATCCTTTGCGGTAAGCTCCACCCCGTTTGAAACGCCTGCATCAAAATTATAAAAACCTAACACATGCGATGCGAAAACCCCTTGCGGATACTCCCTTGTATTTTTTTTATCAAGACTTATTGATCGGAAACTGTTTTTGTTTATGATTTCCATAATTTTTTTTGCAGTATCTCTATCTACATCTTTTTTAACTGCAATTACAGGAATTTTTGTATTTGACAATTTTGCATATAATGCAGCTTCAGACATTCCCAATTCAGGAGCCAGCAATTTTGCAAGTCTACGCGGAGTTTCTTTCTTCCCGTCATCCGGACCTTTTGAATAGTCAACAGGACGTGCATAAATATTATAATAAATTCTGTCTGTTGCTAGTTTTCTACCGTGCCTGTCATAAATATCTCCACGAACTGCAAAATCATGATTTGCACGTTGCATCTTACCGCGCTCACGATATTTTCTAAAATCAAATACTTGTAACACAAATAAATGAATTACAAGAATTACAATCACCGCACAGTACGCAATATCCAAAATATTTGATACTTTATTACAGTACTTCCCTCTGGAATTCTTTTGATTCTTTTCGTTTTCTTGTCTCATCCCTATCCCTTATCAAAAATATTTTATCACAAGGAACAGTAAATAACACAATTATTAAATTAATTTACGAAATTATAATTTTTGTTTAATTATAGTATATTAGAAGTATGAACAAACTAAATATTTTATTATTAGCAAGCTTATTATGCAAAATATCGCTACCAACTACGGCAACAGAAATTGTTTACCCGAAAAGTAACAATGTCACAATAACTTCGGACAAAACCTTTTTCATCGGAAATGAATGTCCGAGTAAAGAACTAAAGATAAATTCAGAAAACGTAAATATTCACCCCTCAGGTGGGTTTCTACATCCCGTAAAACTTGAATACGGAGAAAACATCTTCACAATAAACAACGGTGAAGAAACTAAAATATACACCATTACCCGCCCACAAGATAATTCAAGCATAAAAGCTCCTGAATTTATTGAATACGATACACCGATAACAGCTCTGACAAATCAGGCAAATGTTCCGCTGCGTTCAACTCCTGTTGATGTCGGACTTAACAGATTACAGCATTTGGATGCAAATATCACCTTTTCTATTGTTGGAGAATACGGAGATTTTTATAAAGTTCAATTAGCAAGAGATGACTATGCTTGGATTAACAAATCTCACCTAAAAAAAGTTGAAAAATCAGACAATAAACCGGCTAAAATCGAAACATACACTTATGAAGAAACTCCGGATAAAAGAATTTTTACAATAAAATTAAACAAAAAAGTTCCGTATATTTTATACGAAAACGCAGGACTTGACCTGACATTATACAATGTGGATAAATTCTATGAAAATAAGTATGAATTTCATATTAACAAAACGGGAAAATCTTTCGGGTACAAAAGCTATTATAAAAATCGAACAGATTTAGTAATTGAAGTAAAAAACTTTCCGCAAACAGATAAAACTAACCCTGTTAAAGGGTTAAAATTCGCAATAGATGCAGGGCACGGCGGACCGGAAAACGGAGCAATCGGCTGTCTTGGAGATAAAGAAAAGGATATCAATCTTGCAATTGCCAAAAACTTAGAAAAACTACTTGTGGAGGCAGGAGCGGAAGTTTTCCTCACCAGAAATAATGATGATAAAATATCACTCTCCGACAGAGTTTCGCTGGCAAACAAGCAAAAATGCGATATATTTGTAAGTATTCATAACAATGCGCTTCCTGACGCTGCCGCAACCTCGCAAAGGTCAGGAACAAGCACTTACTACTATTATCCGCAATCAAAAAGTCTTGCAAAATCAATACAGAATACGCTTGTAAAAGAACTTAGACTTTGTGACGACGGACTTAAAGCCGAAAGTTTTGCGGTAATCAGAAATACAGAAATGCCTGCAATTTTGATAGAAGTCGGATATATGATTGTCCCGGAAGATAATGCAAAGCTTATAACCGCAGAATTTCAACAAAAAGCGGCAGTAGCAATAAAAAAAGGACTGGAGAATTATTTAAATGACATACAATAATAAAAAACTCGGGGCTTTTATTGTTCCAACCGGAATTGGTGCATCTATTGGCGGATATGCCGGAGATGCAGGAGCTTATGCAAGAAATTTTGCAAAATACACAAACCTTATAGTAAACCCTAATGTAGTTAATGCAGGCGGATTTTCAAGCATTACTGACACGATGCTCTATACTGAAGGCTATACACTTGATTCATTTTTCAAAGGGGAAATCAATTTAGTTCCCTCAATAGACAATAAAATAGGGATAATCTACGATAAAGCCATTCCGCAAGATGTATTAAACGTCCACATAAACACTCAAAATGCAGTAAAAACTGTTTATGGCACGAATATTTATGCTTATGAAATTACGGAAGATGAGGTCGGCGTTGAATTTTACCTGACAAACGACGGAATTTCAACCGGCTCCGTAAAGAATATCCAAACTGTCGGAAAAGCTTGTGAAAAGCTTATCTCTAAAGGTTGCGAGGCCATTGCAATTGTTTGTTTATTTAATGAAGCAGAAGACGACAATCCCGACTACGCAAACGGCTCGGGAACAGACCCCGTTGGCGGAGTAGAAGCAATAATTTCGCATTATATTTCTAAATACTACAAAATACCTTGCGCACACTCTCCGGCATTTTTAAACTATCAAATTTCTTCAGATTTAATCAATCCAAAATCAGCTTCCGAATACATAACTCCAACATTCTTACCTTGTATTCTTTTGGGACTTTCACAAGCTCCAAAAATTTCAACGGATTTAACTAAGGGAATAAACATCAATGACCTTGATTTTTTAGTAATGCCATATAATTCACTTGGTTCAACTCCTGTTTTTGAAGCCGAAAAGCATAACGTTCCGATTTATGCAATAAAAGAAAATAAAACAGAACTAAATATTGATAAACAAGCTCTTGGTGTTAAAGTAATTGAAACAGAAAGTTACGAAAAATGCCTTACTCAAATATTAAAAGATTAGGTTCTTTTTCTAATTTATAAAACATCTCAGAGGCAATCTTGAATTGTTTTGGATTTGAACTAACAAAAAATTCTTCATATGTTTGCTCGGTGTCATTTAACAAATTAGCATTTGACAAATCTTTTTTAATAAACTCGGCGAAATCCACCGCCGGATCAATAAACATATCACGTGGCGCAAATTCGGATAAAATATCTGCCAAAAACGGATAATGAGTACAGCCTAATACAATTTTTTCAGGATTATTTTTGAGCATTCTATCCAAGTCAGCTTTAACAGTTGCTATACTCTTTTTATCCTTTAATAAATTTTCTTCTACTATGTGAACCCAATCAGGACAATGCTGTCCAAAAACTTTCATACTAGGATTGTATTTAAAAATTTCCCGTTGATAGGCACCTGACTCAATCGTTGCCCGAGTTGCAAAAATACCAATCCTTTCGATAGGAAGCTTTGACAAAATTTCACTAACTGACTGCACTATAGGATACAATTTGAAATTATATTTATTTTTTACATCTTCATAAATCACCGATGATGTTGTATTACAAGCCATAACAACAGCTTTTGCACCTTTTTGTGCAAAAAACTCAAAAATAGCTTCCGAATATTTTAATAATTGTTCTTTTGACTTTTCGCCGTATGGCATGTGCAAAGTATCACCATAATATAAATAGTTTTCACAAGGCAAAATTTTCTTAACCTTGTTCATTACGGTTAAACCACCGACTCCCGAATCAAAAAAAGCAATCGGATTCGTCTTATTTTTATTATCTAAAATAGTCATTTATACCCTCAGCTATTGCTTTTGCCGTTGCCTGCTTTCGACTTTCAGATACAAGCTGACCGCGTTCAGCTGAATTTGAAATAAAACCTATTTCTACAAGAATTGCAGGCGCTGTTGTGTGATTTATAACATAAAATTTTGATTTAAACAAGCCTCGATTGTTCACTTTTATATGATTTAACATAGATGCGTGTACAGTTTTGGCAAGCATTAAACTGTTGTCTTTGTAATAATGGGTTTCCAAGCCGTTCGGGGCTTCACTGTTACTAGAATTAACATGGATACTTACAAAAACATCAGGAGAAACATTTTCACTTATTTCAACCCTTTCCTGCAACGAAACCGTTTGGTCCGAAGATCTTGTCATAACGACTTCATATCCTTTTTTCTTCAACAATTCAGCAACTCGTTTTGAAACATCAAGAGTAATATTTTTTTCATAAATTCCGTTTCTTGTAGCTCCGCAATCAGAACCCCCATGTCCAGGATCAATCACGACATATTTTTTGCCTGTTGCTCGATGAGGAATCACAGGTTCCACAACTATTACAGGTTCAACTTTTTCAGGTAAAGCCACCGTCGAATGTTTAATCTTTAATCTTAAAGTTTTTGCATCTACACCTGCATGAACATCTATATTTTCGATATCAGGTATAGTTAATCTGTAAAAGCCTTTATTTGTTTTTTCAAGCTGTATTCCTTCAAATATAAATGCGGATTTCAAGTCAACATCTGACATTTTATCAACATTATAAAGATTTACCTCTAAGCCTTTTGAAGTTTTTTCAAAGCCGTACAAAATAGGTTTTGAAAAAACAAGTTTTATTGAATGGGTTTTTAAATCGTTTATTTCATCATTTACACTACGTAAAACAGATTTTGAAGATGAAATTGATTGAATATTTCCGGAAGATTTATTCGCAAAAACCAGTCGCTGAGTATCTCCAAATATAATCGGCACATAGTTTTGTGCATTTTGACTTGTGATAACAATTCTTGCCATATCTTTATCAAACTGTCCGATTTTTATTGTTTCATTTTGGTTTATAAAAACCTCTTTATTTCTAATAGATGGATTGACAATTGCTCCCGGTATATCAAAAGCCGTTCTTTCCGGATTTGTCAGATGAATAGGCTTCACAAGAGTTAACGACCCAATGCCCGTAATATGAACAGTACCATTTTTTAATGCAATATTGTCAATATAATACTTTGTAGGCAAAATTAAATCTTTTTTAGTCAAAACATAATTTTGGACATCTAAAGAATTAGCGATATTAAACGCTGAATTTATTTGATTTAGTACATTATTTTGAGATGCTAAAACAGGAGTTTGAATATTTATATTTTCAAAAACAGGCTTTACCGAAGCTGATTTTTCGGCATAAACATGTTGGAAATAATAATTCTGAAGCTGTGGATGATTAAACCTTACAAATAATGTATTATTTAGCTTGCGCAATTGTATGTCATTCGGATTAAAACCTTCATTATAATAAATCACAACTCTAACAATATTCGGATTTGTTGAAAATTGCTTAACCATGATTTCTTTAATGCCTGCAGATGTCAAAACCAAATCTTGAGCCGGACATTTTAAAACTGCAGAATTTATATCAAAATATGCTTTATTTTCATCTTCAACAATGTACAATTTTGGAGAAGCTGAAAAAGAATAATCATCATTATCAAAAGTATTTATTGATAAAAAAGCCGACGAATTATCATAAGTGACAGAGGTTATATTCATATCTGCCGCAAATACCCTTATCGCAGTCAACAGGATAAATGCAAATATTAATAAAGCTTTTCCGAAAATATTTTTCATAATTAATACCTGTTAAAATTATATATCTATAAAATGAAATATCAAAAATGTTACACGATTATAATATTTCATTTCAAACAAAAAAATATAAAATAATAAAATGCTTGAAAAAAAAGTTTGTTTAAACTAGAATGAGAAAGGACATAAAATAAGCGCCCGTAGCTCAGCTGGATAGAGCGTTTGGCTACGAACCAAAAGGTCGGGAGTTCGAATCTCTTCGGGCGTAAATAAATAGACACTCTTAGAGGGTGTCTATTTATTTATGTTTGAGTATTGATGAGAACTCCTTTCGGAGTTCGGCGGATTTTGATAATAGTGAAGAGAGCGACAAATAACACAATAAAAAGTTTGCGAAAACATCAAGCTGTTCGCTGGACAAATGAGCAAACTTTTCATTAAATTTTGAGATATGTATAAACGAACGAAACTATCATGGTGAGAGGTTTTATGGAGCGACTGTTTATGCTAATAGCATAAACAAAGCGAAACGCTAAAACCTTGAACCGTCAATAATCCAAGATATAATCTCTTCGGGCGTAAATAAAAGAATCCTACATACTCGCTAAATCTTGCATTAATTATTATAATCACTTTATGAGAAAGATTTATTTTTTATTTGTATGTATTTGCATATCTATATTTTTACAAAACAGAATTATAGAGGCATTAAATTCCTCCAATTGGGTTGTAAGGAATTCTGCTATCACATGCATTCAAACATTGGCAGAAAATGATTATAGTGCAATAGAAAATTTTATACTTCCGCTAACAATGGTTTGCGATGATGACAATACAATCGTTCAGGCAAATGCCCTTTCAACAATTGCTAAAACCTACGCAAAATATAAACAGAACAAAAAGAACTAAGAAACATTTTATCACAAGGTTGATTTACAACACCTCAAGAAATATGATACAATGTGCGGAAATAAATATATAAGGAGCTGCGGATGAAAAAACATTTATTTTTATTAACAATTTTATTTACTGCATCTTGTGCAATCGCTACAGTTACTATAGGAGTTGAACCCCCACAGGCTTATATAAACGACTTAAAAACTTGCAAACCTTCAACAAACTCTATCACGAGCAATGGCAGAAATTATGAGTATAAAATAAAAGGAAAAGTTCCTAATGGCAGGTGCGAAGTTATTATTACCGAAAAATATGATTGGAGTAACCCGCAAACCGAAAAAGATATGAAGACAATATTGGGAGCTTTTTCAAATATGGCAGGAGATAATAATAAAATTTCAACGGCAGAATTAGATAAAGCAATTGATGAAGTAAAAAAGGAGCCACCTGACATTACAACTTGCAGATTTTCACAAGCCGAACGAGATGAACTAATAAAAGCATACAATAAACACGACGGGAAACAGGAACCTGGAAACATCAAAAGAGATGCCGCCGGAAATCTTGTATCATTCAAAGGGAGTTTTAGCACTGATAAAATGAGCTCCTACGATAACATAATGCTTACATTATCAACAAGCTTATGTAACACTAATGACGATTCTAATGGAAAAGGGGAAGTATATTCTTGTGAGTATGCCGATACAACTTGTTATTACAAGAAATATGATAATGGTGTTTCCACACTAAATTGCACAAAAAGTGCTCCCCAAGAATCAACATTTTTTGTTATGGATAAAGTAAAAGAGCACGTAGCAGCAGGCTATTGCGAACGAGTTTTCTAATATTTCACAAAATAAAAACTCAAAACTACTTCATAAACGAATGACTTATTTCAGGAAATATCAACTTATCGAAATCAAGATTTAGCAACAGTATATCTTCATTAGATAAAATTATTTCTCGCAGCTTATCAATACCAATATTTGAATCTCGTTTAATTTCCGGAAAGAATTTACTGCAACGATTTTTATATGTTACAAAAAGATTGTGAGCAAAATCTGCTTGACCCAGCCAAGAATCCACTATTATAGTAGACTTTTTAAATTTTCCGTCAAACTTTGTGCCGTCAGCATTAAAAATACAAATACTATGATCAACAAGATTTTCATCAGCTTTTAACTTCGCAACAAAGACATTTTTAACCTTATTCATCTTCAAAATAACAGCCGAAACAAATGAGTCTTCACCACAATTTCCAAATCCCGATTTTTCTAATTGTTTAATAATATTATAAAATATTCTCCTGTCACAGACTCCGG
>CAMGGL010000013.1 GCA_946055575.1 uncultured Candidatus Melainabacteria bacterium | reverse complement strand
TCTCCTTTTTGGTATTGGGTTTTAGGGGGCGGGGGCTGTCAGATGTTCCGATGATATTATGTCAGGTGAATTCTCAATACAAAAAATTTGTGCAACAGCAGCAGATAGTGTGGATACATTGCTGAATAAGCGTAATTATATGGCTCAAAGTAAAAAACCTAATTGTGTTTTTAACTCTAATGTACAGCTTGTACCTCCAAATAATATATTTGGAGCCCAACAATTAGGTAATACTTCAAATCAAGCTGCAACACATATTCAGTAAACAATTTTGCATTAAAACTATGTTTGTAATAGAATAGTTCTCGAAAAAGTGAGGACTATTCTTTATGTTGTTAACAGCAGATATCGGAAATACAAATATTACTCTGGGATTGTTTGACGGTAAACATTATGTGAATGAGTTTCGTTTGGCATCTGACAGAGATTTGTCGGGTGAAGAATATGAAATTCTTTTAAAGTCTTTATTTAAGGATTATGTAATAGATGGATGTGTTATTGCTTCTGTTGTAGAAGAATTAAACCTTAAATTCAAAAGAGCCGTTGATAATGTTTTCGGGTTTAAATCCGTATTTGTTGATAGTGATATAAATTTAGGTATAAAGATTTTAACGGATAACCCTCGTGAAGTTGGGGCTGACAGGCTGGCAAATGCGGTTGCGGCGGCTCGTAATTATGACGGTGCCGTAATTGTTATTGATTTTGGCACTGCTACCTCTTTTGATGTGATAAATTCAAAACATGAGTTTTTGGGCGGGGTGATTGCTCCCGGTATAAATACTCAGGTTAAGTGTTTAAAATCTTCAACTTCAAAATTGCCCAAAATTGATATTTCAATTTCTCCAAAAGCAATCGGGCATAATACGACGGATGCGATTTTGTCAGGTGTTATTCGAGGCACGGCATGTATGGTTGATGGGCTTGTTGAACAATGTGAACAGGAACTTGGTGAAAAAGCAACTGTTGTTGCCACCGGCGGATATTGCGGCTTGATAGCAAACTATTTAAAAAGACCGTTTGATGATGTTAATCCTGTTTTAACTCTTGAGGGGCTGCGTCTTATATACGGTCTGAATGTTAAAAATTCCGAGTTTGAAAAAATTAAATTGTATAAGTAAATTGCAAAAAATTTCCCATCAGGTTTTCGTTCCAAACTTGAACATCTGAGGGTACATCCAGTACCGTTGGGGTGAAATTCCAAATATATTTAATGTTTGCATTTATGATGTGTTCGGCGGTTTTTTGCGCAAATTCTCCCGGAACAGTTAGTATTGCGATTTCTACACCTTGTTCTTTGGTGAATTTTTGCAAATCGTTTATATCCATTATTGGTTTTGAATTTATTTTTGCTCCGATTTTGCTTTTGTCGTTGTCAAATAAACCTATTATATTCAAACCGTAACTTGTAAAATTGTCATATTTTGCAAGAGCCATGCCAAGATTTCCCGCACCTATAATGAAAGCCTTTTTTGTCTTTGCAAAACCGAGTGTTGTTTCTATTGATTTTTTTAAGTCTTTTACTATGTATCCGACGCGAGATTTGCCTGAATTGTTCAGCAAATTGATGTCTTTTCGGACTTGAGAGTCATCAATATGTAAAAGTGTTGCAATTTGTTTACTTGATATATGTTGCGTTCCTCGACTTATAAAATCCTGTAAAATGCAATGATACAAGGTTAAACGGTTTATTACTTTTTCTGAAATGTGTTTGTTCATACAATCATTATATCAAGAAAGTTCATTAATAAAAAATTTAGTGTTATAATCCTCGTATGAAACATATATTTGAACAAAAAGTTTTTTATTCTGATACGGATGCTTATGGAGTTGTCTGGCATGGTTCATATTTGAGATGGCTAGAAATGGGCAGGGTTGAACTTTGCGATATGATGGGCTTGAATATTACAGATCTTATGGAAAATCATGATGTGGTTTTGCCTGTTGTTAATATGAATGTTAAATATAAAAGCTCTGCAAAACTTGAAGATTGGATGATTATAGAAACGGAAATCTCAGAGTTTAAGGGATTTACCGTAACTTTTAAGCAATCAATAAAGTCGAAAAAAACAGGTAAAACATTTATTGAGGCAGAATTTGTGGTTGTCGCAATAAATAATGAAGGAAAATTGTATCGTAAAATGCCAGAGGTTTTGGCAAATGCTTTTGATGAGGAATTGAGATGTCCGGCACTCGTCTAAATAAATATATCGCATCTTCAGGCTTATGTTCAAGAAGAAAAGCAGATGAACTCATTGACTCAGGTGCCGTTATGGTAAACGGTAAAAAAGTCAATGAACTTGGTTATATCGTTCAACAAAAAGATAAGGTTTTTGTTAACGGAAAACTGATTCATCCAATAAAACATGAGTATTATCGTTTTTATAAACCTGCAGGATATATTACAACCGCAGATGATGAAAAAGGTCGCAAAACCATATACGATTTACTCCCTGAAAGTTTGCATAAGCTAAAACCGGTCGGACGCTTGGATAAAGATTCAACCGGGTTACTTATTTTAACAAATGATGGCGAGTTGATTAATGAATTAACTCATCCGTCGGCGAAAGTTCCGAAATTGTACAGGGTAAGTATAAACGGTAAAATTTCTCAAAATGACATTGATAAAATGTATAAAGGAATTGAAATAGAGCCTCAAAAAACTGCTTATGCGCAAGTTGATGTTATAGAAATTGATAATTCTCATACTGTAATGGAAATCCTTTTGTATCAGGGACTAAATCGTCAAATTCGTAAAATGTTTGAGTTTCTGGGGTTTCAGGTTGTTTCTTTAAAACGTGTGCAACATGCTACAATTACTCTTGAAGGTCTAAAACGAGGAGAATTTAAGCCTATAAAACCTCGTCAAATAAAAGATTTACGTAATTTTTTAAACAAGATTGCGAGTAAAAATGATTAAGTTTGCACTTGTCGGAAATATCGCAAGCGGAAAAACCACCGTTCAAAGTTATCTTGAAGAATTTGGTTATGCCGTCTTGGATACCGATTTGGTTTGTCATGAATTGTTGGAAAATAGCGTAGAAATTGAAGAAGCATTTAGCGCTTATGATGTTTTTGACAACGGTAAAATTTCAAGGGCAAAACTTGGAAAGTTGGTTTTTGAAAATGAACAACTAAAAAAAACTCTTGAAAACCTTTTGTATCCAGATTTGATAGGGGAAATAAAGTCGTTTTTTGAGGCAAACAAAGATAAAAATGTTGTATTTGTGGCTGCTCCCCAATTATTTGAGGCAGGCATGGGAGATTTGTTTGATAAGATTTTGTTTGTATATAGTGATGATGATTTAAGACTGGAACGTCTTATTCACCGAAATAATTACACTAATTCTTACGCGCGTTGCAGGATGGCTGCTCAAATTTCTCAAAATGAAAAGGTTGAAAAGTCTGATTATGTAATTTACAACAACTCGGATTTGCAGACATTAAAAGCTGAAATTAAAGAGTTTTTGCTATCGCAAAAACTCTTGTAAAATCGTCTGTTTAGACATTTACTTCCTGATTTTTGAATTGCATTTCATAAAGATGTTTGTAGTTGCCGTTTTCTATTGACATCAACTGTGAATGTGTGCCGAGTTCCACAAGTTCTCCCTCGTTAATTACCGCAATTCTGTCAGCGTTGTTGATTGTAGAAAGTCTGTGCGCAATAACAAATACTGTTTTATTTTGCATCAGGTTATCAAGTGCTTTTTGTACGATAGCTTCCGATTCGTTGTCAAGAGCCGAAGTCGCTTCATCAAGAATAACAATTGGCGCATTCTTAATCATTGCACGTGCAATTGCAACACGTTGTCTTTGACCGCCGGATAAAGATGCTCCGCGTTCTCCGACATAAGTATCAATTCCACACTCAAGACTTGATAAAAATTCATCAAGATGTGCCATTTTTATTACAGCATTCAGTTCTTCTTCCGTTGCATCTTTTTTGCCCATTAAGATATTTTCGCGAATAGTGCCCGTAAACAGAAAATTATCCTGAAATACGAACGATATGTTATCTCGTAGTGATGTAATATCAATATCTCGGATATCTATGCCGTCGAATTTAATCGAACCGCTTTTTATATCGTAAAATCTTGGAAGTAAATTTACTGTGGTACTTTTTCCACCGCCGGAATTACCTACCAAAGCGATAGTTTCTCCTTTGTTGATGTGGAGAGTGAAGTCTTTGAGTACAGGAGTGTTTTCTTCGTATTCAAAATAAACTCTGTTAAAGTCAATTGATGAATTAAGTCCGTTTATTTTTACGGCATTAGGTTTATTTTTAATATACGGAACAAGGTCAAACAATTCAAACACACGGCCAAGTGCGACAAATGTTGATTGCAAATCGGTTAATGTTCTTCCTAAATCCTTAACCGGTTTATACAGAAGTAATAACGAAGTTACAAACGATGCAAAACTTCCTGCCGTCATTTGTCCGCTTATGATTAAGTGGTTTCCGTAGTACATAACAAAAGCTATTCCGACAGAACAAATTGCGTACATTATCGGGGACATCCAACCCACGCGTTTAGTTAGTGATATTGTGAGGTTAAATTGTTCTTTTATTTGCTTTTCAAATTTTTGATTTTGCATCTCTTGCAGGTTGTAAGCCGTCATTATTTTATTGCCGGCAAATGTTTCATTGAAATTAGTTGTCATATCTCCACCGACGACCATCGTTGCATTTGATACTTTTTTGATTTTTTTTCTGATAAAAGTAACAGGTGTAATCGCTATTGCCATGATACTTACACCGATAATTGCAAGTTTCCAAGAGTTGTATAATAGTACGCAGACAAGTCCGACAATTCCGAAAAATGTCATAATAAAACTTTTTATTGTATTTATTATGTTTTTCGAGGCAGTTTCAGGATCTGTGAAAAATCTGGTCAGTACAAGACCCGATGAATTAATATCGTAAAATTTCGGATCTAGAGATGTTAATTTATGGAAAAGCTCTACTTTTAAGGAGTTAGAAATTTTGTTACCGGTCCAGTCTGTCAGGTAGTTATTTGTATATTTCAAAAGACCTTGAACTAAGGCAAATATGACAATACCAATCGGAATAATCATAGCAAGCAGTTGTTGTTCTATTGAGAACCCTGCTATATTCCAGTTTTTACCGTTGATTACGCAGTCCATGTATGGCTTAAGAGCATAAGCTGCTACGGCATCCAGCAGCCCTAAAGGTATTGCTATAATCATATTTAAAACAATTCTTGGTAAATGGGGTTTTATAAACGGTAAAATTTTATTTACCAAATAACCGTATCTGAACGCATCTTTTGAGTTTGTATCTTTTAATTTATACTCCATAATCCCTAATACTCCTTATTTAATTATTTTTAGTATGGCATAAAAAGTTTTGATTTACAATTCTTGCAAAATTTTAGTAATTTCGGGAATCTTATCTTCATCCATGCGGTGTCCGCCGGTTGGAATTATCGTGTAACTTTTCAGGTTTTGTGTTGGTATAATGGAAAAATATATAATCTCCAGAAATCTACACTTGACATTCATGGCTGCTTATAATACATTAGAAGTTGCGTCGGGGATGTTTCGACATTGGTCGGGGTTCTTGCGCAATACCTGAGAAATCCGCAAAGGATTTTTGCAGACTTTGACAATTGAATATGGGCGTGTGGTACTCTGCCGAGAAAAACGATTAAGTATCGTTTTTTGAGAGGGGTAGACACGCTGTCAAGAAAATCCGAAAAGGATTTTCGTAGACTTTGATAATTGAATATGGGCGTGTGGTGGAATGGTAGACACGCTAGTCTTAGGAACTAGTGCGAAAGCATGGGAGTTCGAGTCTCTTCACGCCCAAATAGCAGGGTATAACATCAGTTATGCCCTGCTATTTAGTATAAGATATTTTAACCAAATATTGGCTGTATTCCAATCAAATTTTTCCAAAATTCAAGGCTTTCTTTAGGTAATTCCATTCTAATATCACCGAATCTGCGGTTACCAGTTTTTAAATAGGATAATGTACATAATTCATCCAATAATTTTGATGTTATTGTTATTGAATTTTCATCCTGTGTTATTAAATATTTTTCTAGAATAGATTTAACAGTACCAGTATCAAGACCTGATGATTTTTCCAGTTTTTGAACAAAATTACTAAATGATATTGGTATAGTTTTCTCTTCATATACTGCTTTAAATCCATTCTTAGCATGAAAAGGGAAAGCTGTACCAGAAGAACATATTTCAAGTTGTCCTAAATTTTCTTGTAAAAATCTTTCAATTTTTAATTGATTAAGACGTATGCCTATACCACTATATGCAGATTCAACATCATTCGGTAACGTTCCAGCATAATGTTTAAGATATTCAATTTCTTGCCCAATAAAACCAAATCCGAATTTATTTTTATCTTTTTGTACTGTCCAATTAATAAAGCCAAGCTTTTCTTCTTCCCCGTTAGGTAATCTTCTGTACATTGTCCATTCCTCTTGAGGAATATAAATTTTTTCTTCCCAAGGATTGTTATTAGGTAAACGTCCAACGGTTGCTGGTGGACTTTTTTTGAAATAAACTTCTATAGGCTTACCAGTTTTCTTTTCTATAATTGTTGTTACAGGATAACCTTCTTCTGTTAATTTCCTTAAAGGTTGAAATTCTTTAGAAAACAATTTTGAAAAAGTTTTACTTTCTAATAAACATGTATTTTCTTGAATTTGATTAATTAGACTTTCTACAGTTTTGCTTATACTTTCTTTTGATAAGGAGTCACATACTTTTTGGTACTCAAAAACATCTGTTTTATGAGTTGACTTTGCTAAAGTAGCAATATCATAAAAACTTTTTTTACCAATTTGCGAAATTATGGCACGCCTATTTGCTATAGTCCAACCGTTATTGACTAATTTCCTTAAGACAGATATGCTCATTATAAATTTTCCCCTTATATCAAATATAAAGTATTTTTCTCATCAAAAATTGCCAAAATTTTTGAAAATTTTTGCTAAATGTTACGACTTTAAACCAATTTCAACTAATGTTATCAAAAACTCAAGAACCAACTCAAAATCAGTTCGAGTTGCGACAACTCTTTTCCATTATTTTTGAAAAACGAGGTCGAAAGACCTCGTTTTTTAGTAATATAAAACAATTTTCGGAGCAAAAAATTTGCTCCCTAAGAACTAAAATCGGACTAAAGTTTGTATGCTTTAGCGTGTTATTTTAGCTTATAAAATCTTGGTTCTACTGAATGCAAATTGTCGGGACGTATAAACCTGTCCGGAAATTTGTAATATGCAATATTTGTATGAACTTCGCTTTGAAATCCTTTTAATATCATTTTTGAAAATGTTTTAAAAAATGATAAAGGCTTTGTCTTATCGGTTTGAGAAAGTTCTTGGAGGGCATTTTTAAAGCTTCTATAATTTAATCTCGCTTTAGCTTCGTGGTGTAAGCTTTTCCAGTAGTCGTTATCAATAACAAATTTTGAATTTTTGGCTTTATTCAAAAACGTATTTTTAGCTTTAAAACTAGTTGAGTAATTTGATTGGGATAAATTTTGTGTTTTCATATTAACCTTTTCTATTTCTACCTCTTATAATAATACCTGTAAAAATAAAAATTGCTTGAATTTTGTAATTATTGTAAAAAATCTTTGCATTTAAGTATGCAAAGTTTTAACCTGTAACATAATTGTGTTAAGAATTTTATAATACAGATTATAATAAATAATAATTTTATGTTATTTTACACAAAAAGGTGTTGGGTATGTATTATGCAAGTATAAACGATAAATCTTTATAATAATTCGACTTTCGGGGCGATATATAAATCTAAAAATCTTAAAATATGGTGTTTTATAATATATTCATCCCAAAATAAATTATCGTACAATTTCAACATAATAATATGACAAGGAAGTGTTATTAATAAAAACAGAAATATTCCCCAAAAATATTTTTGTAAATTGATACTTGGAAGGTTGTAAGATAAACGATGTAACATTAGGCTTTCAGCAAAAAATTATATCTTTACTTATTCTGTGTAATGATATATAATTAATGTCAGTTAGAATATGGAAGGGGAGAAGTGTTTTTTAATGCGCAAAAAATACACAAACAAAATTAGTATGATGAAGATAGCGCTTGCATGCGCTGTTGTACTCGGTAGCGGGAATTTATCGACCCCAAGTTACGCTGCCGATGTTTCAACAGTTCCTCAATTGCTGAATTCACAATACTATACAAATAATTCTACCCTGAAACTTTTAAATAATTTGACATTGTCAAAGTCCACATTCCCGGAATTAAACGGCTCACAGTATTCTGCAACATTGCTTGGAAACGGGTTTAGTATTAACGGTTCCGTAAACGGCAATAATGACAATTCGCTCGGGTATTCACTTAAAAACGGAGCCTCTTTAACCTTTGATAATGTAAACTTTGATTCCATAAGCTTTACAAAGGGTGATATTTCAAATACCGGCAGTGGAAACACCAATTATTCCATCTTAGGCTTAATAGTTAATAACACGGCTAATTTTTATATCAAAAACAACTCTCAATTTAACAACAGCAGTATCTCTCTTAATTCAGGTGTTGCTTGGGGGGCAAACTCAAATGTCACAATTCAGGGCGGACTTTTAAACAATTCCGGCACTTCTGAAATTTCTGATTCTAAATTTTCAGATAATAATATATCTGCAAATGCTGCGGAAAATGCAAAGATTTTGTCAGGTGCTGCAACTTCACAAATACAGGGCGGTGTAATTTCTAACTCAGGAGATTTGAAAGTTTCTAACTCTACATTCTCCGGCAATGAAGCCTCATCAACAGCAAGCGTAATACGGCAAAGCAATACTCCAAATGCGACGGTTCTTGGCGGAGTAATACACAATAGCGGGAATTTAAGCATTGACCACTCTACATTTTCCGACAATACCGCAAGTGCAACAAAATCAGGAAGTACCGGCGGTTCTGCAAACAGCTATGGCGGAGCAATATACAATGATGGTACATTAAATATTAACAGCACGTCTTTTTCTAACAATAAAGACAATCAAGGTGCAAATGATATTTATTTTGCCTCAAACAGTAAAATGAACGTTACCGGAACAGGCAGAGAAAACGCTTGGAAAGATACGGATGATGCCGTTGTCATTGGCAGTGGATTGGCGTCAGAAAATACTACGGCAGCAATAAACATTGAATCCGGCGGAAAACTCATTATGGAAGATACAAACTCCGGAACGGCCAAATATTCCGGAGAAATTAACATCAAGGAAGATGGTGTTTTAGGCTTCAATACTTCATCTACATCCATCCAAAATGCTATTTATAATAACAAAGTAAAAATAACCGAAAATTATGGCGGAATAGAGGTTCTGGGTTCTGCAACAGGAGTACTTCAAAATTTTAGAACCTTTATCGGTGAAGGTGTTGATAGAATAAGATTGATTAAATCTAACGATGCTGAAGAAACGTTTACGCGTAATTTGGCTGATGTTGGCGGAAGTATTCTTATAAACAAAGGAAAATTAATTTATCGGGCTAATAGCAGTGCTGATAACTTTTTTAATGCCGAAACCTCAGAAACTATCCTAAATGATGATACGGAATTTGAATATTATACAAGTGCCTATAAAACGCAGGATGCTCCTGCAACACTTGGGAATTTAAAAACACAAGGAATAAATAATACAGGTATATTTTCTAAAACGGGTGATGGATATCTTCTCTTGTCAGGAGATAATTCAAATTATCTGGGAACGGTAAATATTGAAAAAGGTTCTTTAGCCTTTGTTGAAAGTAATTCCGATAAATTCTTTGACTCTCAGGCAACTGTTAATGTTAAAAATTCAACATTGAATTATACGGCAGCAACCGGTGACAAAACTTTGACCACCGGAACTTTTGGAAATTTGAGCTTATTAGACGGTGCTACTTTGAATTACACTTCCGGCATGGGTACTACCAACCTTAATGACGGTTTTTATAATTCAACAGGCAACAATAATTTAGTCTTTAATGGGGTTTCAAATTCTAACTATGTTTTAAACACGGATTTTTCATCAAATACAAACGATACAGTCAAATTTATTGATTCTGTTGTTAATTTTGGAACTAAATCATTATTTCAAACCAAAATAGCTTTGAATAATTCAACAATGGATTTGATGGACGGAAGTTTTAATAGTTATACGTTCAACGATTTTTCGTCAGAAAACAATTCTAATTTAACAATAGACGTATCCTTAGGAGAAACTCTCGGCTCCGATAAATTGAATATTGTAAACGGTAACGGAACATTTAATATCAACAGCCTGTCGATTTTGGATGATAACGGTATATTTCCTGAAGGTTCAAATAATACAAAGACCGTGCAGGTTATTGACAATACAAACGGAAGTGTAGGAATAAATGTTGCTGACCCTGATAATTTAACCATAGCAGCTTGGTCTACAAATGTTTATGAATATGATATCAATGCAAGCAAAACAGCAAATTCTGCCGTATTTAATGCTGTTGATTTTATTGGAAAACAGGCTGCAAATACAAATTCTCTGAAGAAAATGAATAATTATACCGCATCTTTGGTGAGAGGTTTTTCTTTAGTAAACGGTGAGTCTACTTATTATATAGACGAAGATTTGGCAAAAACCGAGAAAGGAACTCTTACGGTTAATGGAGTTTCAAGTGCGGATAGTGTTATTTCAGGGGTAAGAAACGGTACTGGAGATGAGAAGGGTTCATTTTTCGAATTAACGGATTCTGAATCCACAAAATTAACCATACAAAACGTTACAATTCAGGATGCATCAAGAACAACTCAAACAGTTAAAGACGGCTCAATTTTATATATGGACAGTGCAAATGCAAAAGCAGAATTGGATAATGTAGTATTAAAAGACAGTTCTGTAACTGGTAGAGGCGGAGCAATAGCGGTTTTAAACGGTGAACTTTCAATAAAGGATTCGATATTTGAAGGAAACAGTGCAGGCGGAGTTTCTAATGATATCTATATTGCAGGCGGAAACACAGTTAAATTTACGACAAGCAAAAATATTTCAAGTATGATATCAAGCGGATTGTCAGGCGACGGCGCATTTGAAAAACTTGGTGTCGGCACGTTAAATTTGAGCGGAGTAAACAAAGATTATACAGGCAATTTGACAATTTCACAAGGAATTGTTGATTATGTTCAATCCGCAGGCGGAAGCTTTATCGGCGGTAGAGTTTCAATGGCAAATAATACGACACTGAATATCTTAAATTCGGATGATGATAAACTCAACGGATTGACTTCTGCTACTGTATCGGCAATTTTTAACAAATCAGGAATTGGCAATTTAACTGTCAGTGGAGATAATTCGAGATTTTTAGGTACTGTAAATATCAAAGAGGGAACTCTTAACTACAAAGCTGAAAATGAATTTTCAAGATTTTTTAACAGTCAAAATATCAAGCTTGCAGACAATACAAGTTTAATTGTTGACACTAACGGACAAATGAATCAATCCGGTAAAAATATAAGCTCGACAAGTTCAGATGCGCAATTTATCAAAACGGGCGACGGAGATTTTGAGTTAAGAGGAAACAATTATAATTTTAACGGACAGCTAAATATTAACAATGGCTCATTAACCTTTGAAAAAATAGGCACAAATTCTTTTGTTAATGGGGAAGTAAATATTTCAGACGGTGCAACTTTAAATTATATAGCGTCTGATAAAGATACTGTTACAAATCTGACAAATGCCGGAACGCTTGTTAAAGACGGTAATGAAATTTTGACAATTAAAGATTATAACTTTACGGGAAACGGACTTGCCGAAATTAAAGCAGGCACGCTTAAAGTTTTAAGTTCTACTGAAAATGCCGGTGATTTTGATATAGCAGCAAATATTTATGGAAACTCAACACTTGATTATGTTGCCGGAACAGGTTCAACCATCACCCTTGACAACAATTCCAACTTAAATTTCGCAAATGAAAATTCAAATGCAACTGCAATACTTTCTAATGCAAATGTAATTTTGGGAACAATTGTAAACGAAACCGGTAAAAATATTATTCTCGATAATACAAATATTGTGTTATTAAACGATACATATTCAGGAAATTACACTGTTCAAAACGGATCAACATTGAATCTGATGAACAAAAAAATTTCTTCATTACAAAAAATTGAAACCTACAACTTTAACAATTTTGTTTCTGACGGAACGAATAATTTGACTATTGATGTTTCATTAGGAGATGATTTATCCTCAGATGTTTTGAATATTGCGGACGGAAACGGTAATTTAAGCCTTGCAAGACTCGCTATTTTAGATGACAACGGTATTTTTGAGAATGAAGAAAAAACAAAAACCATACAAGTAATTAAAAATACCGCCGGCAGTGTAGGATTATATACCGGTGGAGATAATCCGAAACTTGCGGATTGGTCTACAAATATTTACGAATATGAAATTAGTGCAGTGAAATCCGATGAATCTTCAGGAATTTTCGATTCAATAGAGTTTAAAGGTACAAAAGTTGCATCTCCTGATACATTACGTACAATGAACCATGAAAAAAATAATTTAAGAGGTTTTAGTGTTGTTGGGACAAATGCATACCATATTGCGCAAGACCTTGATACAACCTTATTCGGAGAATTTGTTGTAACAGGTAATAATAAAAACAGTAGTATTATTTCCGGAGAGAGGGTGTCTTATATTGTTAATCCTGATGGAACAATTACTTATGAAAAAGATGCTGAGGGAAATTATGTAATTGATACCGGAAATAAAGGTTCATTTTTTGAATTAACTGATTCTGAACCCACAAAATTAACCATACAAAATGTTACAATTCAGGATGCATCAAGAGCAACTCAAACAGTTAAAGACGGCTCAATTTTATATATGGACAGTGCAAATGCAAAAGCAGAATTGGATAATGTAGTATTAAAAGACAGTTCTGTAACTGGTAGAGGCGGAGCAATAGCGGTTTTAAACGGTGAACTTTCAATAAAGGATTCGATATTTGAAGGAAACAGTGCAGGCGGAGTTTCTAATGATATCTATATTGCAGGCGGAAACACAGTTAAATTTACGACAAGCAAAAATATTTCAAGTATGATATCAAGCGGATTGTCAGGCGACGGCGCATTTGAAAAACTTGGTGTCGGCACGTTAAATTTGAGCGGAGTAAACAAAGATTATACAGGCAATTTGACAATTTCACAAGGAATTGTTGATTATGTTCAATCCGCAGGCGGAAGCTTTATCGGCGGTAGTGTAAACATCGTAAATGCAACATCAAATTTGAATATTACCAATGATTATACTGACAATATTAAAAATCTTTCAGGAAACGGTATTGTCACAAAAGCCGGCAGTGGAAATCTTATTTTAAGCGGTAATAACGTAGGATTTAACGGTCAATTTAATGTAACGGACGGAGAATTCATCGTTAATATAGGTTCTAATGCTGATACATTCTTCGGAAATAGTTCAAAAACCGTTCTTACAAGCGGAACGAAGATTGATTTTGATATAGCAGAAGGACAAAGTTATACTGTTGATAATGGCGGAAATTTAATCTCAGGAAACGGTCAACTTATCAAAACAGGTGAAGGTACTCTTGTTTTAACCGGAAACAATTCAAACTTAAGAGGTGATGTTGTTAATTCTGTCGGACGTTGGAATAACAAGCTCAGAACAGGAACAGTAGTCAGCAACGGAATTCTTGAATTTGTTGCCAATGATACAACGGATAAGATGATTGATGGGGCTGTTCAAATTGATTCTAACGGTACTTTTAAAGTTACGTCAACAAACGGTACATTCAATTTATTTAATGATACTGTTGAATCATACGTTTACCAAGGCGGTTTGCATGGTGGCGGTAAATTTATAACTTCAGGAAATATAAATTTATCGGGGAATAATTACAATTTCAACGGTAGAACAGAAATTGAGAACGGAACTTTAACATTTATCAAAACCAATCCGGCATCATTTGTACAGGGTATTGTTGATATTAAACCTGATGCCGCCGTTAATTATTCAACTGACTTTAATATCGGAGAAATAATAGGAACCTTGCTTGGTGACGGAACATTTAGTAAAACCGGTAGCGGTAAATTAGAGATTAGTTCTACTGCAGTGAGTGATGAAAGATTTACTGGAACAGCTAATGTAAACTCAGGTACTTTAGATATTATAGCTTCTCAAGTAAATTTGAATGAATTTGATTTTAATGCAAATGTAAATAGCAATTCAATACTTAATTATATTGCTAATGCAGCTCATGAATACATTCTGGATAATACATCGAAAGTTAATTTTGGCAGTGGAGCAAACGGTGCAAATATCAATTTTTCAAATGGTACGTATAATTTGGCTGCTGATTTGATAAATTCTGCCAGAAATACAACAGGATTTACATCTGCAACAGTAAACGTTACAACTGCTCAAAATGACAAACAATTTACCGGAAAGTACGTAATCGATTCAAATTCTACTTTAAATATTAATATGAAGGACGGTTCTTACAACAATCTTAAGTTCGCCGAGTTGTATGCAAACGGAAATAATAATCTTAATCTGGATATTAATTTTACGGGAACTGACAGTGATAGGATTACCGTCGATAAGGGTTCAGGTACATTAATTATTTCAAATCTTTCGGATATCGGAATTGTAGGAAATGATAACGGCGCAAGTATTAACAAAGCTTACAACGTAATCTCCGGAGATGCCGTTACTCTTTCTGTTGCAAATGGAATGACTTATGATTCCGGTGTTTATGAGTATTTGGTGTCTGCTACATCGGATAATAAGCTTTTATTTACGGCGCAGGAACTTTCTGAATATGGTTTGTATCACTTAAATCATGAAGTTTCAAATGACAGAACATTTAACTTTATCGGTGGAAATACATATTACATTAAACAAAATTTGGATACTACTTTAGCCGGTACGTTAAACGTTATCGGAAGAACTGAAACTGATGGAACAAGAACAGGCGATACAATTGTTGCAAAAGAAAACAGTGCTGCAACAAGCGGTCTTTCAATGTTTGAGATAACCGAATCCGGAACAACTTTAAATATTAAAAACGTAGAAATAAACAGTGCAAATAAGACTGCAACTAATGCAGGAGGTTCTGTTATATATGCAACTGCGGATGATGCAGTTGTTAACATAGAAAATTCACTTATTACAAATAATTCTGCTTATTCTTCGGGCGGTGTGATATACACAGAAGGCGATAATGCTGTTGTTAATTTGATTAATACAGACATAACAAACAACAAATCGACTAATGGCAATGGTGTTGTAAAACTTGCCGGTGGAACAGTCAATGTTCAAGGCGGAAGTTTTAGCGGTAACCAAGCTCTTTTTGGTGGGGCTATTGCATCTCCTAACAGAACAGCAATGCAGACTAATAATGTATTTTTGAATGTTGACGGCACTGTATTTAACGGAAATACAGCATCATCGGCTGGTGGTGCAATGTCTTTAGGCAACATAGTAACCGCGGAAATTAAAAATACAACTTTTGAGGGTAACAAAGCTACAAACAACGGTAGTGGCGGAGCTATTCATACTAACGGAAGTGCCGTAACGATTATTAATTCAACGTTTAAGGATAACAGTGCAGATTCTGTCGGTGGAGCTATTAATAATGACGCGTGGAATTCTACCGGTACGGTTATCAGAAATACTTCGTTTGAAAATAACAAAGCAAATACTTCAGGCTCTGCGATTTATAACGCCGGAAACATGCAAATTACGGATACTACATTCAGTGGTAACGGAAATAATGGTCAGTCTTATATTTATAATATCGGAACAATGACTATTGCTGCTGAAAATTCTGATTTGACTTTAAGTAACGATGTCGAAGGTATTAGCGGCACAAAGATAGTCAATAACGGTATTTTAAATTTGAATGCAAATTCAAAATATCTGACAATTAAAGATGTAATTGAAAGTGATTTAACCGGTTACAAAACTATTAATACAAACGGTGTTATTTCTTTTGCTAAACAAATCAGCGACCAAAAAGTAAATGTTAAAAGCGGTTTTGTCACCTTTGGCGACGGATCTAAACAGGAAGTTCCTGTATTAAACGGTGTTGATTTAACCTTGACTCAAGATACAGGAGTTATGCTGAGTCAAGGAAACGTCAGAGATGGTTCTATAACTTTAAATAATAATTCTACATTTTCTATATTTAATACTTTAGAAAGTTATGTTTCAGCAAAAATTTCAGGTAATGGAACTATTTATGCTAATATTTCCGGAAACAACTTATTACTTACGGGTGATAACGATAACAGCGGCTTTAGCGGAATTTTTAACATAAATGCAGGTACTGTTAAATTTGAAAAAACTGCGGCAAACCAATTCTTCTCACCTGATGCAACAGTGAATATTTCAGGCGGAAATTCAAAACTTGATTACACCGCAACGGAAGCCGGCGAATATGTTCTTTATAATAAAAGCTTTAGCAACATCAATTTAACAAATGGTGCATCTTTTGCATTGACAGGTGCCGGAAATTCCGCAACATATATACTTAATAATAATTGGTTTACATCTGATACAAATTCTAATAATTTTGCTTTTAACAATGCAAACTATGTACTGAATACGGTATTTAACAAGACCTCCGGCAGTGCGGACAACATTAGCTTTACAAATTCGATCATTAAATTGGGTACGATTTCTAAAAATGATTCGGATGTGTACGATATGGGTAATGCTCAATATACATTGAGCTCATCAACCTTAGACCTGTCAAACAGGCTAGCAGGGGATAATTATGTATTTGATACGTTAAACATGACGGATAAATCAAAATTGTCGCTTGATGTAAATCTAGTATATGATGTTGATGGGAGTGGAGCAAAGCCTTATTCTGATACGATTACCGCAACTTCAGGCAGTGGAACTGTTGAAATAACAAAAATATATATCACTGATGATAACGGCAAAATGGATGCTGACGGAACAAAAGGCATAATGCAAGTATTTAAAGGCAATAATACTTTAAAAGTTGCTGATATAAATGATGCGCAAATTCTGTCTTGGGCTACAAATATTTATAAATATGGTATTAAATCCGCCCAAACAACCAGAGAAGCCGACAGTATAAAAATTATTGCTGATGGACCTTCAAGTACAGATACTTTACGGGATTTGAACCGTTATAATATCGACGCAACTCCTTCCGGCGGAAACAGAGGTTTCAGTTATGTTGCATCAACTCAAGCCGAAAATAAATATAATATTTTCAGAAATCTTGATACGACAAGTTCAGGTACATTTACTGTTATCGGTAAATTAATTACGGATGGAAACGATACTTATAAGAGTGTTCTTGACGGACAATTGAAAGATTTAATTATTACAGCCGGTGAATATGACTTATCTGACCATGATTCAAGATTGCAAAAAGATGCAGACGGCAATTACTCTTACGATGGCAAGCTGATTACAAGTAGTATGATTAGTTTTGATGGCGACAATAATGCGATAATTCAAAAAGAAGCATTTTCCGATAAAGGTTACGGCTCAATGTTTGAAATCGTAAAAGAAACCGATTTTGAAATGACAAATATTTCTGTTCAAAATGCAAAACGCTATGATAATACAACTGTTAAAGACGGTTCTGTCGTATACGCCAACAATGAAAATGCGAATGTTTTACTTGATAATGTTGACTTAATTAATAATGAAGTAAATGCAGGCAACGGTGGTGCTATTGCAAACATTGACAGTAGAACTTTTGTATTGAAAGACAGTGTTATTTCAGAAAATAGCGCGTCTAAAAACGGTGAAACCGGTGGAAACGGCGGAGCTGTATACAATACTTCAAGCGGTACAACATCAATCATTAATGCTTTGGCATATAAAAACAAAGCAGAAGGTCTTGGTGGTGCTATTTATACCGCAAGTGATATGACTATAACAGACTCTGATTTTGGTATTGATAAAGACGGAAATCAAGCCTTGAATTACCATAAAACCAATGTTCAAAATGATATTTATATTGATGGTGAAAGTACTAAACTTGAATTTGTCACAAATACCAATAATACTATCCAAAGCGGTATTTCCGGTAACGGTCAATTCATTAAAACAGGTGCGGGTATTCTTAACCTAAACGGTGATAATGAAGATTTTACAGGACTTTTATCCGTAAATTCCGGTAATCTTATTTACACGGCAGACAATTCAAATACTTTTGTATCAGGAAATGTTAACATTGGGCAAAATGGACATTTGACAATGAATGTTATTGAGTCCTTAAATTATGCTTTAACTAACCAAATTTTAGGAAATGGTACATTTGAAAAATCAGGTTTAGGGTCTATTTCCATATCAGGTGACAAATCAGGATTTACCGGAAATACTTTGATTTCTGAAGGTTCACTTGTTTATAATCCTACAACAAGTTCAGATAAATACTTTGGCGGAACAACAATCGTTAAAAATGATGCTAATTTAACATTTAACATAGCTTCGGATATTGAAAACCAATCCGTAACGGATATATCCGGTGAAAGCGGTGCAACTGTTACAAAAACGGGTTCCGGAATAATTACATTAAACGGAGATAACAGCGAATTTTTGGGTACAACAAAAATTCGCGAAGGTACATTAAAGTATGTTGCAGATGATGCTTCAGACAAGTATTTTAGCGGAAATACAGTTATTAATAATTCTGCGGCTTTGGATGCAAATGTTGGTACAAGTACTTCTGAACAGACTATTTCAAATATTTCGGGAACAGGAGCTTTCAATAAGACAGGTCTTGGTACACTCTCACTTACAGGAGATAACAGCGGATTTCGCGGTAAAACTTCTATAAGTGGAGGTGGTACGCTTACCTATGTTGCTGGCGGGATTAATAAATTTGTAGCCGGTGAAGTATATGTAAACGGTTCAAATGCAAATACTTTACTTAAATTGAAAATTGGTGATGCTACTACTTTATCCAACAACTTTTCAGGTGATGGTTTAATAGAAAAAGCAGGTTCTGAAATTTTAACTGTTTCAGGAAGCAATAATGCAAACTTTAGCGGAAATGTTATTGTTTCTGAAGGTTCACTTGTATACAGGCCGATAAGCAATTCAGACAGGTACTTTGGTGGTGAAACAACTCTCAAAGATAACACGAGTTTAACTCTTGATATAGGAAACTATTCAGATCAGACTATTAATAACATTTCAAGCACATCTGAGGATGCAACCGTTAAAAAAACAGGTTCCGGAATAATTACATTAAGCGGAGATAACAGCGGATTTAGCGGTGTTACGACAATTGAAGATGGTACTCTTAAATACAATGCAACTTCAGATAGTCATAAATATCTTGGCGGTCAAACTGTTATAGATACAGATGCAAAATTAGAAGTATTCGTTTCGGCATCAACTACAAACCAATCTGTTTCAAATATTTCAAGTTCTGCCGATGGCTTGGGTACTTTCAATAAAACAGGTGACGGTGTATTAAGTCTTGTTGGAGATAATAGCGGATTTTCCGGTACTGCGAATGTTAGCGAAGGTACATTAAAGTATGTTGCAAATGACGCTTCAGACAAGTATTTTAGCGGAAATACAGTTATTACCGGTATTTTAGAGGCAGAAATTGCTCAGGGAATTTCAACAACTGTTTCAAATATTTCAAGTTCTGCTGATGGCTTGGGTACTTTCAACAAAACAGGTGATGGTACGTTAAATCTGACAGGAAATAACAATAACTTTACCGGTGTAACAAATATTGAAAAAGGCATACTGGCATTCACAACAGGAATTGACAACTACGTAAGCGGAATTACGAATATTAAATTTGACGGAATACTTGAATATACTGTCAATGACGGTCTTAATGACAATATAACAAAAATTGAGGGAACAGGTATTCTCAAAAAACTCGGAGCAGGAACACTTAATTCTGTTGGTGATAATTCCAATTTTACGGGAATTTTGGATGTGGAAAACGGAACTTTAGCATACGCTACGGATACAGTTAACGGTAATGCTTTCTTCAATTCGGTAAAAAATATAATAAATGCAACATTGAAAATTGACAATAAAGACAATGATGACATTTCTTTGGAAAATGTTTCGGGAACAGGACTGATCAACAAAGACGGAGATGCTCAAGTACAATTAACAGGTAATAACAGCGGATTTAGCGGAGATTTGTATATAAGCAACGGCAGTGTAGCTTTTGAAAAAACTGATGATAATTTATATATAAACGGTAATACAAAAATTGATGTCGGTGCAAGTCTTGATTACACCACAACACAAGATGATACATTGAAAAATGTTTCAGGCTCAGGTTATATTAACAAATTCGGCTCAGGTATATTAACCCTTAACGGAGCTGATAATGTGATGTTTAACGGTACCGCAAATATTAATTCAGGAACACTTCAAGTTTCAGGTAGAAATTCATCAGCTTTTGATTTTGATATAAATATTAAAAACGGCAGCATACTTGATTACACTGCAATAAGCGGTGCAAATATTACTTTGGGAACTTCATCAACTCCTAATGTAAAATTTGCTAATCCTAACGACGGAGCAACAGCTAATTTCAACGGTGGAACATATAACTTAGCAGGTGAAATTGTAAATGCTTTAGGTAATTATATCAATTTTGAAAATGCTACCCTTGTATTGAACAGTTCAGCTTATACCGAAGGTTCTTATTCTATTAAAAATTCACTCATAGATTTGACAAAGGATAACGGACAAGTTTCGGACAGAATATTCAACAACCTTACAACCGAAAATACAAGTTTAGATATTGATGTAAATTTAACATTACCAAATCCGACAACAGACAGACTGATTGCAAATGCCGGCGGTGGGACGATTAAAATTGCTTTGGACAGTATCGCAATCACCGATACAACTGATAATGGTGAAGATAATCACTATGAATTTAGTGTTCTTGGCGGAGCACTTACATTTGATACTTCTAATTCAATAACAAATTGGGCAACGGATGTTTATCAATATGAAGTAAAAACAGAAAATCAAAATATTGTTCTTGATGCTTACAAAGCTTCAAATAACAATTCCTTAAAAGAAATGAACCAAACTGAAAATAACAGAGGTTTCAATTTCACAGGAAATGATGATATTCCATACATCATAGGTGAAAGTCTTGAAGAAACGGCTGAAGGTAAATTTACCGTAAAAGGCACAGGTTCAACAATTGTATCAGGAGAAGGTCTAAAATCATTCTTTGAAGTTGTAAATAATACGGATTTGACGGTTAAAGATTTGACTATTCAGGATGCTTTTTCAGAAAACAATGGTGGTTCAGCTGTTTTGGCAGACAATGCCAACGCTAATATTTTACTTGATAATGTGGATATAACATCAGGTTCATCAATCGGTAACGGCGGGGTTATTAATAATACAAATTCAAATTCTTTTGTCATAAATAATGCGAACATTACAAATAACAGCTCTACGGAGGGATTGGGCGGAGCTATTTATACAAAAGATGCTATGATTATTACTGACACAAACTTCTCCAATAACCAAGATAAAAACGGTTCTAACGATATTTATTTGGACGGAGATGACGCTATTGTAACAATAGTTACCAATACTAATTCTAATATTTCAAGCGGGGTTGCAGGAAATGGTGCAATCAACAAAACTGGAGCTGCTGATCTGGCATTATCAGGACAAAATAAAAACTTTACCGGCATATTAAATGTTGTTGACGGTAATGTAAAATTCACGCAAGCTACGGCTAATGATACTTATATCGGCGGAAAAACAGTTTTGTATGCGGACACAAATCTTGATATAACAAATAATTACTCCGATATAATCTCAAATTCTTTTGCAGGTATCGGAACAATCAACAAAAACGGCTCTAAAGATTTAATGCTTACTCAAGATAATTCAGGATTTACCGGTGATGTCAACATCAATGAAGGCAGTATTTCTATTGACGCTGACAGTGCAAGATACTTTGGCGGTAACACAAATATCAATGCAAACGGAAGTCTGAATATTCAAACAAATAACGGTACATCTTTGGGGATGATTAACGGTACGGGTTCTCTTGTAAAACAGGGGGATGGTGTATTACTAATGGGTGGAGATAATTCAAACTTTACCGGAAATTTGGATGTTCAAGGCGGTATATTTGCATTAGCATCAAATTCTTTGATTGGTCCAATGGCACAAGGTACTTTTGCTGATGGCACTTCAATAAATCTTCAAAATACTTCGCTAATACATAACGATGACGGTACCTTTACTACTAATCCTTCACCGGCAAGTCTTGAAGATTTGTACTTTAATAATTTGACGTTAAATGGTAACGTTGGTTTGAATATTGATGTTGATTTAGAAAATTTAAAATCTGATAAAATCGGAGCAGGTTCAATATCCGGTGATGGTAATTTAGTGCTGGGTCAAAACAGTTTGAACGTAATAAGCGATTCATTGGTGAAAGATACAGAAGTTCAAATTGCATACGGAGCGTTAGCTCAGGGTGATTATATTCTGCTTGATGAGGCTGCAAAAACGGTAATGGGGCCAATTCAAAAATATAATGTAACTTATGCGGACGGAAACTTGATGTTTAACAGAAAAGGCGGAATTACACCTGATATAGACTCAATAAATCCCGCAATAATGGCATCCCCTGTTGCAACTCAAGTCGGCGGATATCTGACACAATTACAAACACTGCAAGACGGATTTTTCCACATGGATAGATATACTAAATATCCGTATTTATTAAGATTGTCAGCAGAAAATTCAAATAAAAATGCCTTAACAGAAACACCGTCATATCAAAAATCAGTATTACCGGAAACCTCACAATCAATGTGGGTAAAACCATATACAACATTTGAAAAAGTTCAGTTAAAAGGCGGAATAGATGTTTCTAACGTTGCTTATGGTACATTGTATGGCGGAGATTCGGATATAATTGATTTTGGTCACGGACTTAAAGGCGTGATATCGACATTCATCGGTTATAACGGTTCGCATCAATCATACAACGGAATTAGTATGAATCAACAGGGTGGTACACTCGGTATTACCGGTACATTATACAAAGGAAACTTCTTTACAGGTTTAACAGCATCGACAGGTGCAAGTGCAGGTGAAGCATATACTCAATACGGTCAGGATAATTTCGCTATGATAACTGCCGGCGTTGCATCAAAATCCGGTTATAATTGGGAATTGAAGGATGGTAAATTAATCGTTCAGCCAACATTGTTCTTGGGTTATACATTTGTCAACACCTTTGATTATACAAATGCAGCAGGTGTAAAAATTGATTCTGATCCGTTACACGCAATTCAAGTAGTTCCGGGAGTTAAGTTTATCGGAAACTTGAAAAACGGATGGCAGCCATACGCAAGTGTGGATATGGTTTGGAACATAATTGATAAAACTGATGTAATGGCAAACGATGTACGACTTCCTCAATTGTCAGTAAAACCTTACGTTCAATACGGTGTAGGTGTACAGAAAACTTGGGGTGAAAGATTTACCGGATTTTTACAAGCTATGATGAGAAATGGTGGAAGAAACGGTGTAATTTTAACTGCCGGTTTCAGATGGTTGTTTGGACAAGACAACGGTAAAAATGAAAAAGTTCAAACAGCACCTAAGAAAACTGTACTTAAACAATTAAATAAACCTTCGGCACAGATGAGTTCAAATACAAGGAAAGTTGTTAAATCTCTGTAAGGGTGTTGTAATTTGTTTTGCAATTATTAACTTCTTCATGGTTTATTCTTTTGGAAACCGGAGAGTAATTGATATTATATTTTTTAGTTAAAGAGTAACATGTAGCTAAAGATATACCTAAATTGTTACAAATTTTATGTATAGGTTTACCTGTAAGGATATCTTCAAGTAACTGTTCTTTAGATATTTCGGAAACTTGTTTCAAATTACGTTGGTGTTCAGTTATAATCCGATGTCGAATATTTTGCTGCATTATATCATTTTTTCAAATCCAATTTCTACCGTTAAAATTTAGTAGTGGCAAAAAAAATTTTCAGGGGTTTTACAACGTTAAGGAGATAAAAATGCAGATAACAAATAACTTAAATCAGCAAAATTTTAATGGCGCTTTCAGGATAAAGCCTTCGGATATAAAATCACAGCAAGAAATTCCAAATCTTTTTACTCAAGGACGACAAATATTCGGTGATATACTGGAAAAAGGTGATATGGTAATTGTTTTGCGTGACAATTATGATAAACGTGTTGCAAAATATATTTGTACCAACGACCTTAAAGATATTGAATACTATCCGGAAATCAGTACAAAATCAGGTTTAGACTCTGAAATACCTGAAGGTTTATTAAAATTGATTAACAACGGTACTACCAAAGTATTAACTGATATCAATGAAATTTGTAAAAGATGTTTTGCGCAACCCAAAGCTAAAATACCTGCAAAAAAAATACTCGTCAGTAAGGAAATTGAAAAGATTTCAAATGCACTCAGACTTAATATTGAAAAACCTATTGTTTCGACAAATTCGACATCTACCATAATTAGAGATGAAAATAAAAAACGAACCATAGAGATTATAATGCAAAATAGGGGTAACAGTTATGTGTATGTAAAACCTGATATACCATATATGGACTCGATAAGATGTATTGTTGACGGCAAAGGTTCTATTATGAAACGCTTTGAAACCCCGCAAGAAATGTTAAATTTCAATAGACGTTTTAAAAAGTTAAGAGAAGCAAAAGTTAATATTATAACCGGAAACTAGACGATTTCTAACTAACATGGAATTGAAATTGCAAAACACTTCATGACAATTACATTAAGGTATTAAGATGCTTTCTTTTCCCTGCAATGTGAAATGCTTTCCGAATTCCAACGCCAAGAACATATACACCCATAAAGAGTCCGGGAATTGGTATTGGTAAAGTTGCGGTAATTACGGCAGCTATCGCAGGTATGTCTTCCCACGAAAAACGCAGTTTTCTAACTTCTTTTGTAATCCCTAGCGAGCGGGCATACATATCTCCAACAAGTCTGTAATTTAACTGACAGTTTAAGAAAAACTATCAGTTAGAATGAGAAATTTTGTGCTTTTCCTT
>CAMGGL010000012.1 GCA_946055575.1 uncultured Candidatus Melainabacteria bacterium | reverse complement strand
TATATGTTGAATATTATAGAAAACAAGGATTAAAAATAAAAGAAGTTCCCGTTGTTTATTGTGAAACAAATAAAAAGCGTTACAATATTTTTCAAACTCGTACAAATATTTATAAAATTTTGACAAAAATCGGTATAAGAAGACCTCATTGGAAGGAGCAATATGGAGTATAGTGAAACAAATTTAGTTGTAGGTGCCGGTTTCTCAGGAGCTGTAATTGCCAATCTTTTGGCAGACAGATTAGGTGAGAGAGTTCTTATTATTGATAAAAAAGACCATATTGCAGGAAATTGTTATGATTTTCGTGATGAAAACGGTATAATGATTCATAAATATGGCTCTCATATATTTCATACAAATAATGAAAAAGTTTGGAAATATTTAAAACAATTTACGGATTTTAATACATATATGCATAAAGTTATCGGGGTTTTAGACGGTATTGAAACGCATATCCCATTCAATTTTAATACATTATATGATGTTTTCCCGCAAAGTTTTGCAAGGCGTTTGGAACAAAAATTGCTGGATGTATTTGAGATAAATACAAAAGTGCCGATTTTGGAATTTCAAAAACAGGATGATGATGATTTAAAGTTTTTGGCAAATTATGTCTATGAAAAGATTTTCCTTCACTATACGACAAAGCAATGGGGGGTGAAGCCTGATGAGGTTGACGGTGCGGTAACTGCAAGAGTTCCTGTTTATTTGAGCAAAGATAATCGTTATTTTCAGGATAAATATCAGGGTATACCACAAGATGGTTATACAAAGGTTGTTGAAAGAATGCTCGATAATGAAAATATTGAGCTAAGGTTGAATACAGATTTTCAAGAATACAAAACAAAAAACTTTAAACGAATTTTTTATACAGGTTCTATTGATGAGTTTTTTGATTATGAGTTTGGCAAATTGCCTTATCGCAGTGTGAATTTTAAGTTCGAAACGCACAATAGAGAGTATTACCAATCAAATGCTTGTGTGAATTATCCGTGTAATTATGATTTTACAAGAATTCATGAGTATAAGTATTACTTGGGCGACAAATCCGAAAAAACCGTTATTGCAAAAGAGTATTCGGAAGAATTTGAATTAGGGAAAAATGAAAGATATTACCCTATTCCAAAAGATGAAAATACTGCGTTGTATAATAAATACTTACAAGAGGCAAAAGCACTTAAAAATGTTTACTTTTTAGGGCGTTTGGGCGATTATAAGTATTATGATATTGATAAGGCGGTACTTCGAGCGATTGAATTGTTTGAGGAGATTTGTAGATAATGTTTTTCAGGAGAGATAGTAACAAAATCCTTATTGATTTGAAGATATGTAAGTTGTCTTTTAAAATGAACAGAGATTACTTTTTAACGGCAAATAAAATAGTCCTTGTTGATGATGAAACAGGAAAAGAACGACCTGTAAGGTTTGTTAAGGGGTTAAAAATACGTTTCGAGGGTAAAAATTCTGTCGTTAGGGTTCATAACAGTAATAAGTTTTATAATTGTGAAATATCTATTGCGGATGATTGTGTTGTTGATATCGCCAAAAGTAAGTATTGGATTCAAAAGTTGCGTATTGTCTTGACAAATAAATGTAATGTGAAAATCGGAGAAAATTTTTCTTGTTTTAAAACTGAAATTTTTAGTAATGATGAGGTCGGGAAAAATGTCCATATCGGCGATAACTGTATGTTCTCCCGAGATATTGTTATAAGAACATCTGACGGTCATAAAATATATGGTATAGACGATAATAAAACAATAAATTTTGGAGAAGATGTTTTTATCGGAAATCATGTATGGTGCGGGATGAACTCTTTAATATTAAAAGGTAGCCAAATTCCTGATAATTCGGTTATCGGGGCTTGTTCATTAGTAAACAAGAAGTTTTCTGATAAAAATGTAATTATTGCTGGGCAGCCTGCTAAAGTGATTAAAACATCTGTAAATTGGGATAGGAAGCACCCGAACAGCGAAGTCCCAATAGAGCATTATGAGGAGAGTATAAAATGATATTAGTTACCGGTGGAGCAGGATATATTGGCAGTCATAACGTAATCGCACTAATTGATGCAGGGTATGACGTTGTAATTTTTGATAATCTTGAGCTTGGACATATTGAAACGGTGGAAACGCTTAAAACTGTTCAAACAAAAGGAAAAGTTGTTGCTTTCATAAAAGGTGATTTGCAAAAACCGCAAGATATTAACGCTGTTTTTGAACGCTATAAAATAGACGCAGTTGTTCATTTTGCTGCATATTCTCAAGTTGCAGAATCAGTAAAAAATCCTCGTAAATATTATTATAACAATGTATATGGGACATTAAATCTTTTGGATGCCATGCTTGAACACGATGTTAAAAAGATTGTTTTTTCTTCAACTGCAGCAACTTACGGTGAGCCTGAATATGTACCGATTGATGAAAAACACCCGCAAATCCCTGTTAATACTTACGGGAAAACAAAATTGATGATAGAAAGTATAATGGATGATTATGACAATGCTTACGGATTAAAAAGTGTAAGATTGAGGTATTTTAATGTGGCGGGAGCAGATAGTCAAAATCGAGTTGGGGAATGGCATGAGCCTGAAACTCATCTTATTCCGAATATATTAAAATCAACATTTTCGGGCGGTAAAACTTTTCAAATGTTTGGTGATGATTACCCGACAAAAGACGGAACTTGCGTAAGAGATTATATAAATGTTGAAGATTTGGCAAAAGCACATGTTTTGGCTTTAAAATACCTTTCAAACGGTGGTGAAACAAATTATTTTAATCTCGGAACAACAGAAGGTAGTAGTGTTAAGGAAGTTTTTTCTTCTTGTGAAGCTGTAACAGGAAAAAAAATTCCGCTTGAGGTAAAATCAAGACGTGAGGGCGATCCTGCAAAACTTATAGCTGATAATAATAAGGCTAAAAAAGAGTTAGGTTGGATACCCGAAAAATCGCTTGTTGAAAGTATTAAAACAGCATATTGTTGGGAAAAGAATTTATCTGGAAATATATAGAGTGAGAATAATTATGACATTAAAAGAAAAAATAACAAATTTAGTTTCAAAATTCGATAAAGACGGATTGATAAAGAATTATGCGGTAGTATTACCATATTTTAAAAAATATTGGTTTAGAACGCTTTTGGCATTAGGACTTGCAATTCCTATAGGTTCATTGGATGCAGTAATTGCGCTTTCTTTGAAACCTTATATGGATATAGTAATGGTAGATAAAACCGTTCAATCTCCGTGGTATATTCCGCTTTTGATTGTGGCTTTCACTTCCATTCAAGGTTTTTTAAATTATATGTCGACTTATATGAATGCTTGGGTCGGCGGTAAAGTTACAAATGATTTGAAAGAAACTCTATATCAAAAACTGATGCATAAGGATGCAACCTTTTTTGATACAAAAACTTCCGGCGATATTATGAGATGGTTTAATAATGATGCAAATACTGCATGTTCAAGTTTACTCAATAATTTAAAAACAGGTATTTCAAGGATATTTTCTTCAATATCATTGGTTGCTGTTTTGTTGTACAATTCTTGGCAGTTGGCAATTATAGCAATTATTGTACTTATTTGTGCCGTTATTCCGTTGACCAAAATGCGTGCTTTGATTAAATCAATTACCGATAAATCCGAAAGTGCGGGTGGTAAAATTATTACGGCTTATAATGAAGCTTTTGCGGGAAACAAAGTTATTACGGCATATAATTTGTATGATTATCAAAATGTTTCTTTTAAAAAAGATTTAAACAATGTGTTTGGTTTAAGTATGAAAATTACCCAAAAAACGGGTTGGTTATCTCCGATGATGCACATAATGGTGTCTGTCGGAATTGCGGCGGTTATTGGTTTGGGTAGTTATATGATTGTCAAAGGTACAATAACCAGTGGTAATTTTGTTTCTTTTATTACGGCTCTTATAATGCTTTATACTCCGATAAAACTCTTGGGTAATAATGCAAAAAATATGCAAACGGCATTGTTAGCGTTGGAACGTGTTGTAAAACAGCTTGAGTCTGTTCCGAAAATTCAAGATAAACAGAATGCACAAATTCTTAGCGGCTTGAATAATGGTATTGAGTTTAAGGATGTATGTTTCGAATATAAGAAAAATAAACCTGTTCTAAAAAAGGTATCATTTAATGTGCGTAAAGGTGAAACATTTGCTTTGGTCGGAAACTCCGGTGGCGGGAAAAGTACGATAGTAAATCTTATACCAAGATTTTATGACGTTAAATCAGGTAATATTTTAATCGATGGTACAGATGTCAGAGATTTAACATTGACATCATTGAGGGATAATATTTCTGTAGTTTTTCAGGATAACTTTTTGTTCTCCGGAACAATTAGGGAAAATATTATGCTTGGTAATTTGAAAGCTACGGATGCGGAGCTGAAAGAGGCTATTAAGGATTCTTATTTGGAAGATTTTATAAATTCTTTAGAAAAAGGACTTGATACCTATATCGGCGAACGTGGTGTTTTGTTATCAGGCGGGCAAAAACAGAGAATTGGTATTGCTCGGGCTTTCTTAAAAAATGCACCGATATTGATTTTGGATGAAGCAACATCGGCTTTGGATAATGAAGCGGAAAAAATTGTTCAACAAGCGATAGAAAACTTAATGAAAGATAGAACAGTTTTTGTTATTGCTCATAGATTGACTACCGTGCAAAATGCAGACAGAATAGCCGTTATCAAAGACGGACAGCTTGTTGAACTCGGTAATCATAGCGAACTTATAAATATTCCTGACGGGGTCTATAAACATTTATATGACTCCCAGTTTACAAAAGCGGAAGCTGTGGTATAATCAGATTATGAAAATAGATTCGGATTTTGTAAAACAAATTGTACGCATAATGATTGATGAAACAGATTATGTCATAAGTTCTCATACTTTGATGAAAAGACTTCGAATAAAGGGTCGAGAGGCTGAACGTAAGTTCATGGGACACATTCTTTTGTTGGCTGATGAGGGGTTGATTGAATCTCTGTCGCCAAAGTATCCTTTTGGGTTTGTAAATTGTGTCGGCGGGGAGTACAGTATTCTTGACGTTGGATATCGTTTGACAGCCAAAGGATATAAATTATTTGACAAATAAAATCTGTTGTAATAGTATTGTTTCAAAAGGAAAGATTATAATGATAAATAACACTAATATGATGATGCAAATGATGATGCAAAGCCTTGTTCAAGGTGGTCGTTGTTGTGTAAATCGAATGTGTTAGAAAAAAGATAAACAACAAAAGCCGCCTTGAACAAGGCGGCTTTTTTAATACCCAGAATTAAAAGTCAGACAAAGGAGAAAAATAAAAGATGTTACCCGCAATACAAAATACAAATATCAATAATTATAAGAGTAAACAATCTCAATCTTTTAAAGGCGCAGGTTTACCCGCAGGAGTTGCTTTTTTAGACGGATTTATTAAAACACAGGAAAACTTATCTATTACCAGATGTATTCAATCTTCCATGACAAATATTGTTCCTAAAGCCGCATTATCACGTAGTAAAGCTGATTTTTGCGAATTTACTTTTTTAGAGCTTTTAGAGTCCGGTTTGTTTTATTTTGCAGCCCCGTTTTTTGGTGAATTTTTATATCGTCGAGGTATTTTTAAATCTTCTCAGCCAAAAAATTTACGCACAGAAATTGATAAAAATCTTCCAAATTCAATAGAACAAATTAAAAATTCTAAATTAGATAAAGCATTAAAAAACAGGATAATAACTCAAAAGGGCGGTATGGTTTTAGCCTGCTTAGCTATTCCGGTTTTGGAATATGCTTTGAGTTTTGCAAAAAATTTATTTACGTTAAAGGTTTTTAAGATAAGTGATTTTAATAATATTGCGAATTTGAATAAGGATAAAAAAGAGGATACGGCTCAGCAAAAAAGGGTTGAAACTCATGCTAAATATGAATTGAAAAAAGCGGGAGTTCTCTCAGCAACAGGTGTTGCCGCAGGTCTATTATTGTCGGCTGCAGGGCATAAGTCAAAAGGCTTGGTAAAATTCTCTGAATTTTTACTTGAGCCGGGGCAAAAAATTTCGAAATTACTTCACAAAGCAGGTATAAGTTCTCCAAGAACAGACAGATTTTTAGAAGAATATTTAAAATTAGATTTTGCTAATCGTAACGGTAAATTGGCATTGAGTAAGGGGCAACTTGCAGCAATTTGTACAACAGGATTATTTGGATATTCTGCGGCAGCAAAAGACAGAGGTAAACTCGATTTTTATGAAGTCTGGACAAGAGTACCGCTTGTTGTTTTATATACAATTTTCGGTTCTTCTGTTTTGGATGAGGGATTTAAGAGTATACTGGCACGAAAAGGCAAATTCCCTGAACTTATTAAAAGGGATTCAAACGGTTTAATCAACGTGCCGTCACGTGCTGAACTTCCACAAATAGCAAAGAATTTATCAGAGAAAAATAATACGTCTTATGAAAAAGAATTATCACGTTTAATCAAACAAAAATCCGTGATTACAGGTGTTCCGTACCTGTTTGGGCTTTTGGTAATGGGATTTACCTTGACGGGAATTACAAGAGTTTGGACAAAATACCGTTATAATCAAATGAACAAAGATACTCAAAACCAAAATCAGGAGGTCAAAAAGAATTAAAAATTATGTGTTTATATTTGGAGTAAATACACAGTATAAGAGGAATTATTACATTCCTCTTTTTTTTTATAATCTGTAGTTTAGTCCGCCTTGACAGATTATACCTGTTCTGCCGATATTTCTGACTGTAGCTTGAGCATACATATTAAATCTGTCGGAGAAGCTTTTTGACATCCCAAATCCCCAAGTCAAATATCCGTGTTTCATCCTCACATCAGGAAGTCCGATATTTCCGACTCTACCGTCAACTCCGCCAAACAAATTCCAAGTATATGCAATTGTTCCGTATACATTCCAAGATTCTTTTTGCCATATAAAGTTTATACCCGGAGCGATATTAAATCCGTTTAAAAATCCTGAAGCCATACCCATTTCCCCGTAATCAGCATGCCAATTTTGTCTTCCGAATAAATTGTATGCAAGGGTAAGATTTGGTTGAATTTTAAAATTCGGTCCAAAAGGCAGATAATCATAAGATGTTCTGTTTGCAAGTCCTAAGAACCAATTGAACGCATCCTCAGAGTTTCCTGCAACATCCATTGTTGTTCCGTAAAAACCACCATAAACAAGAGTTGTATCCAAGAAATTATCTTTAGTAAAGCTATTCATAAAACCGATTTGACCGCCGTTTTCATACATGCTTACTTTGTTGAATGTTTGGTGAGCGCCTGTATAGGCGATGTATGTTGTAGGCATCCATTTCCAACCGTTTTTCAATTCTCTTAAACCGAAATCACCGCCGACAATAAATCCCCAAGAGTTATTACGAACTTTGCTAAGCCCTTGTGACATTCTTAGGGTTTCAAAGTTTCCAAAGGCCTCTGTCCACAGATTTCCGTCTTTTAGAGTTCTTTCATACATAGCATTTGCATCTAAAAGTGCGGATCTGTTTCTGAATTTTTCTTCAAATGTGGAATGGTAACGTCTTATGTTTGCGCGGTTAAACAGGGTATCATTAACAACCAATTGGTTCATGTAAGAAGATACTGTTGCGACTTGTCCTCTGAATACTTGCGGGTTAAATCTTGTTAAGTCAAGTGTATAGTTTCCGTCATTTGCACTTGAGGCATTAAGTTTATAATAACCGATAGGTGTAAAAATTTCTTTATCTGTTGCTGTGAATTGTATTTCTGAATCTATATTATCTGATTTGAAAATTTTACCTAACCTGATACTTCTTTCTATTGGTGCATCATAACCAAAAATGTCACCGTTTAAATTCCAATCGGAAATTCTGATAGTTCCGTTTTCCCCGGCTTGAGAAACTCTTATTGTATCCGCCGTAAATGTATCTGCACTTGCTGATGCACTGCTTCTGGCATGTATATCAATTGTAAAGTTTGATTGATTATCAACATCTGAGTTATTAATTATCAAATTGTTAACGGTATTATTCGTTCTTACGTTATTTACCATATTAATCAAACCAGAGGTGTTGATATTAATTTCATTTCCGTCTGTGTATTGTATCAACCCTTTTTGTGCAAGATAATTAAGAACAGAGGTATCGTCAATTACAATATTCCCGCCTGTTATTGCAGCTCCCGAGTTTGTCACAGTTAAAGCGGAATTGTTTGCCAAATAAACTTCGCCGTTTGTAATTGAACTGGCTTCATCTGCGAGAACTAACTTTGAATTATCCATAGACATTGCACCGCCTGATTGGATAAAGTGTCCATTTGCGTCAGTTACTTTTGTCAAATCATTTGTAATATACAATGTTCCGTCTTGTAATTTTACCGTTCCGCTTACGATATCGTTTTTACCGTTAAGGCTTATATTGTTATCTTTTCCGGCTGAAACCAATTCCACATTTTTTTCGATTACGACTTTTGATGCGGCATCTATTGTCCCATCTGTCATAATATATTTGCTGCCGTTACCTATTGTAACATTTGAATCTGTTGAATTTAATGCTGAGGTATTTGTCTGATTATTGTTAATTTTTAGGTCTGACTTTTCGGTTAAATTGATTGTACCGCCTTTAATGAAACTGTTTGTATCGTTAAGTGCAAGTTTTGAAGATGTAATACTTAAGTTACCGTCAATTTGTCTGTAACTACTATCTGAAGTTGTTGTTTTATTAAAATTGTCTGAAAGATTCAGCGTTCCGTTATTAAGTTCTATATTACCTTCAATTTTATCGTTTTTGCCGTCTAAAGATACATTTGTTTCAGCCCCGTCAAGCGCTAATGTAGATGCGTTTTCAACGGTTACTGTAGATGCTTTATCAACAGTTCCGCCTGCAAGTGCGTATTCTGATAATTTGCCGACAGATAATTTTCCACCGGTTGAGTTAAGTACGGAGCGGTTTGCAGATTGGTTATTAATTGTTAAATTTGAATTTTCGCTCAAATTAATTGTACCGTCTGTTATTTGGCTATCAGACGTATCTAAAATTAATTTAGCGTTATCAATATTAACTGTACCGCCGTTTTGGTTGAATTTTGATGTTGCGGTAGTCGTTTTGTTTAGTTTGTTGTTTAGTGTTAATGTTCCGTCTGATATGTTAATACTTCCGTTCCAACGATCGTTTGCTCCGTCGATGTAGGCTTCTCCGCCCATAAGATTTATTGTTCCGGTATCATTGATTGTAATTGAGGCATTAGTGTCAAGTTTTCCGTTTTTAACATTTAATTCACCGGTTGCGTTTGTACCGCCGATAATCAAGTTACCGCCGGAAATATAATCGTTTTCATTGTTGAGGGTATTTGAGCCGGTAACTGTAGTTTTCCCGCCTGTTTGGGTAAGAGTTCCCGAAGTGTTTTTATCCGTTCCTGTAAGGTATAGGTTGCCGTTAGTAAGATTAATATTTCCGTTCCAATTGTCGTTGTCGTTTATTGTAATATTACTGCCTGATAAATTTAGGGTACTGTTATTTGCCAAATTGACTTCTGCTCCGGCTTCAATTGTACCTCTTGAACTCGACATTGTAGAAGGCTCTTGTTCTGTTCCGATATTTAAAACTCCGCCTGTAATTCTGTCGTAAGTATTGTTTAATTCAAATGAAGTGCCGGTTACTGTGGTGATACCGCCTGTTTGGGTCAATGCAGCATCTGTATTTTTTCTGGCATCCATAAGGTTGAGATTACCTCCGGATACGTTGATTTTACCATTCCAAGTATCGTTGCCGTTTAATGATACCCCGCCGCCTGAAATATTTAATGTTGAATTTGTGTTGATATTTGTTACTGCTTCAGATTTTATCGTACCTTGTGAAACTCTAACTTCGGTTAAAGTTGTTCCGTTACCGATATTGAAAGTTCCTCCTGCAACGCTGTCTGCGATGTTGTTAAGGTCAAAACCCGTTCCGTTAACTACGGTTGTTCCACCACTTTGAGCGTAGGTTCCCGTAGAATTTTTTGTGACGGATTCCATGTTTAATGTGCCTGATGACATGTCAATTCCGCCGTTGTAGACAGTATTGTTGTTTAAATTAACAGTACCTCCGGTAATTTTTAGTGTCCCTTTTTCTTCAATATCGACATTAGTGTTTGCGCCAATTGAGCCCTTAGATATGCTCATATCTGATATTGTCGTACCGTCGCCTATAATAAGAGTTCCGCCCGTTATTTTGTCTGAGGTATCGTTCATATCAAAACCGGTTTCAAGGACTTTGGTTGTTCCTTTAGTCTGAGTGTAAGTCCCGTTTTTGTTGTTAATTCCTATTAGAGCAAGACTTCCGCCTGTTACGTTGACATTTCCGTTCCACGTATCTGAATTATCAAGGGCAACCGTACCACCTGAAACATTTAGGGTATTATTATTGTTAATTGTAAGATTTGCGCCTTGACCTATTGTACCTTGCGAAACATTCAAGCTGTAACCGTTTTCAAGGCTGAATGTACCTCCGGAAATGTTATCCGCCGAGTTGTTAAGGTCAAAATCACCTGAAACAACGGTTTTACCTCCTGTTTGGGTAAAGACACCGGTGCTTTTTTTAGATAAGTTGCCAAGTGTAAGCATTCCGTCAGATATACTGACATCTCCTTGCCAAGTGTCTTTTGAATCTAGTTCAACATCCCCGCCTGTAATATCCAATGTCGCGTTTCTGTTGATAGTAACAAGAGCATCCGTGTCTATGTAGCCTTGAGATACTTCTAAACTGCTGACTGTTGTTTTGTTTCCTATATTCAGAGTACCGCCGGAGATGATATCATCAGAATTACCTAAATCTAACCCTTCTCCTATAACTGTAATTTTTCCGCCTGAAATATTTAAACCGTTCCCAGTAGCGTTATTAAGTTCTAAACTCCCACTTGATTGAACTACACTTCCTAGTATCGAATCCGCACTATCAATAACTACGTTGCCGCCAGCTATAGATAAAGTCGTATTTGTGGAAGTATTGAGTGCGACTGCTGATGCTATGGAAGATCCGCTATTTACTGTCAAATAACCGTTATCTAAGGATAGGCTACCTGCTACAGCATTTATAATACCGTTTGTAGTACCTGAAAAATAGTTACTGACAGATAAATTACCTCCGTTAAGATTTACGTTTACGGATGATGCATCTTCAGCTTTCCAAACGTAAGTTTGGGATGTTGTATTATCAAATAAATCGCCCGAAAAACCATCTGCTGATGCTTGACCTGTAATTGATACAGTTTCTGCCAATACAGTATTCGCGCTGTTTCCGATTACGGCAATACATGCTGCAACTGTTAAAATTTTCCTTAGATTATTGTTCATTAAATTCCAGTTTATTACTAACGATACCTATCCTTTATCATTGTATCGTATTGTTTTGTATAAGCAAGAATTTAGTATTTTGTAACATTTACATAATAACTTTATTTCTAAAGTTTTCTTGTTGAACAATGTTTATTAATTTATTTAAAAATGATTTGTATCTGGCTCTTACAGCTTCTCCTGAAAGCACGATATCAGCATCATTTTTGCAAGGGCGGATGTATATTTCTGCTTTTTGGGAAGCGTTTTTATAGATGCCTTTTGCCGATTCTCCCAAATCTCTTTCTGCAGCTCTGACAAAAAATCTTTCTTTTTGTATTTCCGGTCTTACGTCTACATATATTTTAAAGTCAAATGCGTCTTTAATTTTTTCGGTAAGCGCAAATAAACCCTCCGAAATAATAATTTTGGAAGGTTGTGCTAATGTATGATTGTCATATCTGATTGCCGTACCTGACATGTCGTATTTTGGAAGCAATACTGATTTACCGTTTAATAATTCTTTTACGTGTTCGCTCATTAATTCTAATTCTAAAGCTTGCGGCACATCAAGGTCATAATGTTTGGCAAATTCTGCAAAACTTCCTGCTGCTTTTACCATTTCTGAACGATCATAATAATAATCATCCGTATTTACTCTTGTAATTGCGTTTTCAATTTCAAATTCTGTTGCAAAGGATTTGATAGTATCAATAATATCAAGAGTAATTGTAGATTTTCCGCTAGCGGTTTCTCCGGCAATTCCGATTGATGCAGGACGTGTAATGTGTCCTGACAAAAACCTCGCTAATTTAGAAATTATTGACGGTTTATAACTCAAAAGAATTGAATCGTCTGATTTTAATTCTTCTTCAAAAATTTTTTTAAGCTTTTCTTCTACTGCTTGAACCCTATTAAACGGAACAGAAACGTACATTTTTCGGGATGCTTGTTTTTTGTTATCTGTCGTTTCTGCTGTTTTGCTAAGTATGTATTCTGCCATTACTAACCTTTTTACTACATGTATAGTCTTTTTCATGAATATACCAAAATAAACTCAAAAAAAAAATATTTTTTGTCAAAATGTTAACTTTGGTAAATATAATTTAACAATTTTTATAAAGGTCGCAATTTTTTCGTAAAAAAAGTTTTTATAAAAATATAGAGTAGAAAAGATTAGGAATTTAGGTTATGGGCATAGAAAGTTTGAATACATACACTCCGATTTATCCGTCGTCAGCGTTTGTTAATCCGAGTTTTTCTGTAAATACTTTTTCAAGAGCAAATAATAATCAGTATGTTTTGGTGAAAAGCCCTGAAGGAAAATACGTTAGGATGACAAAAGAGGAATTTATACGTTGGATAAATTCTCAACAAAACAAACCTTCATCAGAGCCTGCTAATCCGTACGAATTGGGCCGGGAAAGAGGCGGGAAAAGAGTCATAGATGTTGATAACGTAACAGAACCTTTACATCCGGGATCATCTGCTCCTAAAGATCATTCTTGTCCGCCTGAAAAGATTGAAGAATATGAAAATAATATTTTAAACGGAAACGGCGAGATAAATGATTTTAAACAAGGTAAGCGCGGTGATTGCTATTTGTTGTCAACAATTGAATCAATAAGGCTTGCAAAAGACGGTGAAAATATATTGTCAAAAAATTACAAAAAGAATTTTGACGGTTCTTATACGGTCATTTTACCGGGAGCAATTGCTGCAAGAAATCATTATATTGAACAAGGTAACGGTGATAAATGCGCAATTACCGGACAGTATACAATTACAGCAGCCGCAATAGAAAAAGCTCAAAAATTTTCGGGAATGTCTTATGCTTACGGAGATTTAGAAGTTATAATTTTAGAATTGGCAATGGAAGCTTTTAGGGCAGAAGTTAATGAAACCAATAAAGCTCTCGGACAGCAAAGTGAAAAATATATAGCAGGTCAATTTGGTCCGATGTCTTCTTCTGATACTCTTTCAGGCGGTCAAATGTATGATGCTGTCTTTATTTTGACAGGTCAAAAATCTGATATTTATGAAGCTCCAAAAGAAAAAAGAAGTAAAGCTAAATTGTACATCCCGGGAGAATACGGTTACGTTGGTTATAAAAAATCTGAAAAACGGCTTGGTGTCGGAGCGTCAAGAGATAAAATTGTTGAAGTAAATAATATTTACGATAAAGACTCTGATTTACAACGTATGCTAGACAGTTACAAGGGCAGAGAAGATGAATATACTATTACTGTCGGTGTTATTGTAGCTAAAAACGGACCTGACGGTTCAACAAAAGCAGGCGGCGGGCATGCTCTTACTGTTAAGAAAATTACCGATGACTATGTAGAGGTTGTTAATCCTTGGGATACAACAAAAGCAGAAAGAATACCGCGTGGTGATTTTGAAAAAATGGCAATGCACTTAAATGTTGCTCCTATTTCAAATGAAAGTTCAGACAAGTTTTTCGAGGAAAATAATATTCCAAACTTAGAGAATGAAAATCTTTTGGCTGATAATCTGATTACTAGATTATTAACATTCTTATTTTCATAAAAGATTGTTATTCCGTAGTAGGTTTATGGTATAATCTCTCTGAAGATTGATTATTTAACTGGGAGTATTTTATGAATATTAATACTAATTATCAAAACATTGCGGACAGTTATTTGTTTTCGACTGTTGCAAAAAAAGTCAGCGAATTTGCGTTGGCAAATCCTGATAAAAAAATTATTAAATTGGGTATTGGTGATGTGACATTACCCTTGTGTAAGGCTGTTGTTGAAGCTTTAAAAAAAGCAAGTGATGAAATGGGTGTTAAAGAAACATTTCGTGGATATGGGCCTGAACAAGGGTATGATTTTTTAAAAACTAAACTTCAAGCCTATTACAAAACTCATAATGTAGAACTTGAGCTTGACGAAATTTTTATTTCTGATGGTGCAAAATCGGATTTAGGAAATATATTAGATCTTTTTGCGGTTGATAATACGGTATTGGTTCCGGATCCTGTGTATCCTGTGTATGTTGATACAAATACTATGGCAGGAAGAAAAATAGTCTATATTGATGCAAATGCCGATAATGATTTTCTACCGCTACCTGATGAGAGTATAAAAGCGGATATTATATATTTGTGTTCGCCAAACAATCCGACAGGTGCTGTTTATAATAAAGAACAATTAAAAAAATGGGTGGATTATGCAAATAAAAACAATGCGGTTATTCTTTTTGATTCTGCGTATGAATGTTTTATCACGGATGAAAATCTGCCACGAAGTATATTTGAAATCGATGGTTCAAAAACTTGCGCCATAGAATTTTGTTCTTTATCAAAGACTGCAGGATTTACCGGTACGAGATGCGGTTATTCTGTTGTTCCAAAAGGGTTAGGGGAAGGTATTTTGAATAAGATTTGGTTAAGCCGTCAAAAAAAAAAATTTAACGGTGTTCCTTATATTATACAAAGAGGAGCCGAAGCAGTCTTCACTCCGACAGGACAAAAAGAAATTCAGGAAAATCTGAGTTATTATAAAGAAAATGCAAAACTTATTTCCGATGTTCTTAAAAAACATAATATTTGGCATATTGGTGGGAAACATTCGCCGTATATATGGTTAAAATGTCCGAATAACATGTCTTCTTGGGAATTTTTTGATTATTTGTTGGAAAATATACAGGTTGTTGGAACTCCGGGTGTAGGATTTGGAAAAAATGGCGATGGTTATTTCAGATTAACGTCTTTTGGTAGTAGAGAAAATACACTTGAGGCTGTACAAAGACTTGATAATTTATTATAATTTATAATAAGAGGCGGCGGCATCAATGATGCCGCCGCTTTTCTAATTTTTTTAGTATTAAATTTCACCCAAACTTTCTATTTTATAATTACATCCGACTTCTTCCTGTGCCAATACCGTAATATCATTTAAGTACAAGGATAGAAGGGTGAAAAATATTTGTCTGTAATCCATAGGAACAATCAAGATTGGTTTGTATATGTTTAATTTTTTTGATTTTCTTTGGATTTTTGCGGCGATTTTTTCCGCTAAAGTTCCGTCTATTGTTATTAAGCTGTCATCACTTTCTTCACAACCTAAAACAATGTCAGAGTAAGTCTTTTCAGATAATTCAAATGCGCTTATTGTTTCGCCGTCTTCATTGGCGTAACGTCTGCAAATTTGTCTTGACAGAGATAATCTTACTTTGTTTAAGATATCCGCCTTGCTGCCATCATCTGCGAAATCGTTAATCTTTTCAAATAAATATGTTATATTTTTAATCGAAACTTTTTCTTTTATTAAACTTGTTAAAAGATATTTAACGTCTGAATATGTTAATAAATCAGGAATGATATTTTCGATTAAAAATTCATTTTCTTTTTCCACAACATCAAGGTATCTGTCAATATCATCGTAGTCTAAAAGGTCATCAACATATTTAACTGCAATATGTTCAAGTGCTTTTGAGATATATTCGGATGGTGTTATACCTTTTTGCCAAAAATCTTTTGTCAATTCTTTTTCTATCCAAATAACTTTTCTTCCTGAAATTGCATCTATGCCGGTTATTGAATTTTTAATCTTACGTTCTGTGTGAAGTTCATCAGCGTAGAACATCAAATGTTTTGGACAAACTCCGGCTTTAAAAACTTCCATTCCGCGAATTCTGATACTAAATTCACACGAATTTAAGTTCTCATCATCTTTGAATACTACTTTTGGAATTATGTATCCGACTTCTTCTGTCAGTTTTAATCTTGATTTAACGGTTTCTGCAATAAGTTCTTCCCCATCATTCCCTCTATCTGAATCAATGAATCCGAGAAGTTCTTCGCTAAGGTATATAGTAAGTTTTTCCTCGTGTAATTTTGAATACATTAAATCAGGGGAGGTAGCTTTATTCAATTGAGCTTTCAAATCTTCAAGTTCTTTTAACCCCGCAGAAATCCTGTCATTGAGTTTTTTGCGTGATACTGATGCAGGAGCTTCTCCTTCGAGTTCAGCTTTAATTTTATTAACTTTTTCTTTTTGATGTCTGATTTTTGATTGAATTTCAAGACATTGTTCGTATTCGGTTAGTTTTGGAGAAAGCATTTTTTCCATTTGGCTTTTGAAATCCGATATGCTGACGATGTCGCTTTCCTGATTGTTTTCATTTTTTGCTTCTTTCATAAAAATACAATTCAATTGAGAGCCGTTTTCTTCGTCGCCCACATCGTGCATACTGTATAAGTCCCAACCGTTCATAGACATTTCATTTAACAAATTTTGGAGTTCTTGTGCATCATCTCCGGAGCATGTTTTAATTACATATTCCATTCTGTTTTTTCTGTACATAATTTATTCCTTTAAAATTTTTATTGCCTCAATTGCAGTTTTTATAGCTTTTTCCGTATCGTGAACAACAGGGTTTTCAAGATTTAGTTTATCTCTTTCTTGGTTTGCTACTGTCAAAAATACCGAACCGACTTTAACTTTCAAATAACTTGCAACAATGAACAGAGCTGCCGATTCCATTTCAGACGCCAAACACCCTAAGCGTTTCCAGGCTTCCCATTTGTTTTCAAGTTCGTAACTTACGGGTTTTGTTTCGGGTGAATGTTGCCCGTAGAAAGAATCTTTACATTGAACAACTCCTGTATGGTAAGTGCAATTCAAATTGTTTGCTGCTTGAACAAGTGCATTTACGATTTCCAAATCTGCAACTGCCGGAAATTCAATCGGTGCGTATTCTTTACTTGTACCTTCCATTCTTATTGCACCTGTTGCAATAACTAAATCGCCGCCTTTTACATCAAGTTGCATTCCTCCGCAAGTTCCTACTCGGATGAACACTTCAGCTCCGATTTTTACCAGTTCTTCCATTGCTATTGCCGCAGACGCTCCGCCTATGCCGGTTGATGTAACGCTGACTTTTTCCCCGTTCAGATAACCTGTATAGGTGACAAACTCACGATTGTCACCTACAAGTTGTGCATTTTCAAAATATTGTGCAATTTTTTGGCATCTTTTCGGATCTCCCGGAAGTATTACGTATTTTCCGACATCACCCTCTTTTAGTCCTATATGATACTGTCTGCCATCTTCTGAGTAGTTCATTTATGCCTCTTTTAATGTTTGTTTTTGATTTATTGACCTTTTAATTTTTGAATAATCAAATCAGTAACATCAACACCACCGACAAAAATAACTTGGTCTGATAAAATTGCATCCAGTTTGTGGCTCACCATTACAGCTTTTGCGGCTGATTGAACTTGATTAAGAATTTGAGTTTCTCTTTCGCTTCTTAATTTGAATAATGCTTCTTGTTTTGCATTAAACTCTGTTTCTGTTTGAGTTGCAAAATTCTGTTTTTTCAGTGGAGTATCTAAAGATTTATACTGTTTTTCTTTATCAACCATATACTGTTGAAGTTCAAGGCTTTTTGCATCAATTTCTTTTACTGCCTGTTGAGCTGCAGCATAATTGTCAAGCACTTTTTGATAGTTTAAATAACCGACTTCCGCTTTGGCTTGTAAGCCTACATTTATAGTCATTCCTGCCGCTAATACTAACGCCATTAATTTAAATTTTTTCATAAATCCTCCTATATGTCTTTATTAATATAATATATCCCCTACGCCGAATGTAAAGTAGCCGTTTTTCGAGCCGTTACGACCTGAGTTTGTGAGCGGAATACCGTAATCAATAGATAAAGGTCCCATTCCCGGTATAAATACCTTTAACCCAACACCTGCAGATACTGCGTACATCGGTCTGTCATATATTGTATTTGATACAGTTCCGTCAAATACTTTACCTGCATCAACCCAAGCTGTGAATCTCAAATTATTTAAGAATGCAATTCTTGTTCTATCTAAGAACGGAATTGGTGTTGCAAATTCAGCTGAACCCATTACAAAGGCATTACCTGTACCAACGCCGCTCATTTTAAAACCTCTGATTGTATAAGGTCCACCTAAACGATATGCCATAACTTCAGGTAAGTCGCCGTGAATTGCTCCTCCACCTTTCGCGGTGAAAGATAAAGATGATTTTTTACCTACAGGAATGTACTGTTTAATCATACCGGTAAGTTTTCCGTTAGTCTTGTCAAATCCGTTCAGCCCGATATTCTCATCAAATCTTAAACTTGCCATTGTCCCATGTCTTGTAACGGTTGCAGAGTCTCTGGTATCGTATATCAAAGCAGGACTCAAAGACAGGAATAATCCGCCTTCAAGTTGTTTTGCACGTTCTGAAATTGGAATATTGTACTTGTAGTAAAGGCTTGAAATTCCGTTAAAGTCACCTTCTCTAACATCAATATTTTCAACTCCTAAACTAAATGACGCTGTGGCATGTCTGTTTTTCTTAAGTCTGTGAGCTACCGTCATTTCGCCGCCAAATCTTCTTTCTAAAGCTAACGGAATTTGGTACGAACCAAAATCTCTAAAGAATATTCTAGTGTTTAAAGATGTGTCGGCATTGTAAAAATACGGCTTGAAGTAACTTAATTCCGCCTGAATATTCATGTGGTCTTTGACTGATGAATCATTAAGAATAACACCTGTACCAACCAAGCCGGTCAGCGACAATCTCTCGCATCTGCCTCTAAAGTTGTTTTCTGAAATACCCATAGATCCGAATAAACCGGTTACCGTATCTATACCGCCACCGACAGAGATGCTTGCTGTTCGTTGTTCTTGAATTTTTATTGTAATATCATAGGCATCAGGAATTTCTTCACTCGGTTCAATCTCTCTTGTTACATCTTTAAATGCTTGTGTAGCATAGAGTCTTACTAAATCTTCTTTTATGAGATTTTCATTATAAATCATGCCGGGTTCTGTCAGTATATTACGGGCAATAATGTAATCTTTGGTTTTTTCATTACCCTCAATCATGATTTTGTCAATGATACCTTCTTTTATACTTATGTTAATTGTTCCGTCAGGATCATCCGAAACAGAATCAATTCTTGCCAAAATATAGCCTTTAGATGTGTAAAGGTCTTGTATTTGGGCGATTGCCTGATTGAGTTGGGCAATATTTTGTGGGCGTCCTTTCATGCCTCCAAGTGCAGCGATAATTTCCTCGTTAGAAACGACGGTATTTCCTTCGATTGTAAAATCTCTGACCGGAATATTTTCTTCAAGTACAACTTTAACAGTTACGGAGCCGTCATCATTTCTTGAAGGTATAGCCTTCATTCTTTCCGTGAAATATCCTGTTTCATAGATTGTTTTCAAGTCGGTTTGTAAAAGATCACGTGAATAACTTCCACCCTGTTTCATTTGCATTTTTTCACGAATTTCTTCTTCTGCAATCGAGTTAAGTCCGTAAATTTCAATATCTTTAATTAAGTGTTCTTCTTTATCTATTGGTGTATTAGTGTTATTAGTTGCATAATCAGCAGGAGCTTCCGTGTATTTGTCGAAAACGGTACCGCTATAGCCATTATAGTTAACGGCATCATCGGATAAACCCATGCCTCCCCATACATCATCAACTGCGAATGTCGAAACCTGTGTCATTAACACTACAACTGATGCTAACACTAAGTTTTTAATGATATTTTTACAATACTTCAAGAATTATTGTCCTTACAAACTCTCACTACTCTCCACTCAAAATTGTAGCATAAATTTTTCAAAAAGTACAAATATTTTACATCTGTTTACCAATTGCAATTTTATATACCATATTTTTGTTAAATTTATACAATTCGGATAATATTATTGAAATGTCTTTTGCACTAAATCCCTTTTCTTGTAAAGGTTTTATTAGTGTTTCAATTTCGCTTTCCGATGAAATGTTTTTATCTTTAAAAATCATTACAACAAATTCACCTTTTGCTACATTTGATTTTAAGTGGTTAATAATTTCATTAATATTGTCAACTTTAACTTCTTCAAAAACCTTTGTTAATTCCCTGCCGAAAGCAACATCTGTTTTTGGACGTACGGATTTTATAATTTCAAGGGTTTTGATTATTCTGTTAGGTGATTCGTAAAATATAAGGTTATGGTTTTTGTAATCTTGGGCGATTTTTTTTATTTGAGGGTCTGATTTTGGTAAAAATCCTATGAACGTAAAATCTTCACTATCCCGTGAAATTTGGGATAAAAATGTAATAATCGCATTTGCACCCGGTAGTGCTGTTGTAGAAAATCCGTGTCTGTTTAATTCTTTAACAATAATAGAACCCGGATCACAAATCAGCGGAGTGCCGGCATCTGATACAAGTGCCATTTTTTTACCGCTTTTCAGGGTTTCAAGTATTTGGTTAATTCGTTCTTTTTCATTATATTTGTGGTAAGAAACGCATTTGGTTTTAATGTCAAAGTGATTAAGCAGTTTTTGTGTAACTCTGCTATCTTCGCAGGCAATCAAATCAACGCTTTTCAAAACCTCGATTGCGCGCAACGTAATATCTTGCAAATTTCCGATAGGTGTCGGTACAATGTAGAAATCAAATTCTTTCATAGCTAAATTTTACCATAAAAACTTATGATATAATGTATTTATGGTAAAAAGCGCATATATACACATTCCGTTTTGTAAGTCAAAGTGTCATTATTGTTCTTTTGTTTCGTATGTAAAGCCGGAATTAAAGAAAGATTACTTGCGAGCGCTGACAAAAGAAATAAACTTTTTTTATGAAAAAGAGATATTAAAAACTTTGTATATCGGAGGGGGAACGCCGTCGTTACTTGAGGTTTCGGAGATAAGTAATCTTATAAAACTGTTCAGAACTGATGAACATACAGAGGTGACATTGGAGGTCAATCCTGAGGGTGGGAGTTACGATTTTTTCCGCGGGGTATACGATGCGGGAGTAAATCGAATAAGTCTTGGATGTCAGAGCTTTAATGATGATATATTAAGGTTGATAAACAGAAGACACAATGCCGGTCATGTGGTTGAGGCTGTCAGATTGGCGCAAGATGCGGGTTTGTCAAATATTAGTTTGGATTTGATATATGGTTTACCAAAACAGACGCAAGACGGTTTTCTTCATGATTTGGAACTTGCATTGACGCTTGGGATAAAACACATATCGTTATACGGATTGAAACTTGATGCGGGTTGTTATTTTTATCAAAATTTACCTGAGGCATTGCCTGATGACGATATGCAGGCTGATATGTATTTGGCGGCAGTTGAATATCTTGAGAATAGGGGTTTTTATCAATATGAGGTAAGTAATTTTTCGCAAAAAGGTTATAATTCGGCGCACAATACGGTATATTGGGATAATAAGGAGTATTATGGTTTTGGAGCAGGTGCTCACGGTTATAAAAACGGTATCAGATATGAAAATGTTGATGATATAGAAACTTATTTAAATGATTATGTAACAAAGAAAGACTCAAAACTTTTGTCTGAGCGTGAGAAACTTGAGGAGACGATATTTCTCGGTTTAAGAAAAACTTGCGGAATAAATGTTTCTGAAATTAATTCAAGATTTGGGATAGATTTTGAACAAAAGTATAAGGAAGTTTTGCAAAAATATACAAAATTAAATTTGTTGAAAAAGACGGACTGCGGGTATAAATTGACTTTGCAAGGAATATTGGTCAGTAATGTAGTTTTGGCTGATTTTATATAGTATTTTAATGGGCTAAACACTCAGGATGACACATGTGCAAAACCCACGTGTCACACCCTCACCCTTCGCCCCCTTCCAACTCCTCCCACCACTATACCCAGCACATCTAACCCTCAAATATTAACAATTGTAACAAAATTAATCCTTTTGAACTATAAACAGTTGTAATATTAATAAAACATGGTTATAATATATATAAGGGATATACTATATTACAAAATGTAAAATAATCTCTCAAAATATTAAAGTTTCATATAAAAGCAGCCGATGAAATACTTGGTGGTGTAAAAGACATTTACCTATGGTGCCAAAAGTTTGGTAAATGGGTGCCAAGTCAAAATTTAAAGCTGTGATATGTGTAACAAAATAGTGAGGATGCCATTATGTCAAACCTAACTAGTCAGAACTTAAGAAAATATAATTATCTTGCAAATTCTAAAAAGATAACCCTTAAAGCCTTATCAGTCGCCGCTTTGGCGGGTTGTGCAATTCTTGGTGCGCCGAGTGCTCACGCGGCGGATGTTGTGCTTGGATCAGATGATGCGAATACACTTTTGCTGCAAAAGCCTATCGACGCGCCGACTTTGGATTATCTGCATCAAAATAATGTCCTCATACCAAAAACAGTGCAAGACGAAAACGGAAACGACATTGATGCGTCGTTTATAGCGCCTGAAAGTGGATATTCGCTAACAGAAGTTGAAACTGCAAATGAAAATACAATAACAAAATACGAAACTGTTGAAGTAACAAGATATTATGACAAAACGACGGGTGAACTTGTTGCCTCTCCTGTTGCTGGTGTTGAATACAAAGTAGTTCAGGAAAAAGATCTTGTTCCGCACTATTATGTTGTTGGCACTTCGGCACTGGATGTGGGTGTCGATTTGGGAGCTTCAGACAGCGTATCTTGGACAGAGTTGACAGAAGCTCCGGCAGCGGATGCACAAAATGTTGTGACTGTTAATTTGCCAAACGGCGGAGCAAAGTATTACCAATACACTTATACCGCCCCAACGGATTATGACACAACAACGTATAGCGACAAGACAAAAGATTTAGGGACATTTGAAAATCCGACAGGGACTTCTGATGCTCATAGTATTTATGAGGGTGGTTCTGCACTCAATAATCCGACCGGAACAACTATAACCCTTGAAAACAAGTTGTTCCAAAACAATAATACATCAGCAGCATTTACATCAACAACGTCTACCAAAAAATACGCAGATTTGCTAGGCGGAGCTATCTATAACGCAGGTGAGATAACAAAAATAAATTCTGATTTTGTTGGTAACAGTTTAGGGCTTACACTAAATAGAACGGGCTATATGTATGGCTATGCTAGGGGTGGAGTGATAGCAAATGACGGAACAATCGGCAATATCGCAGGTGATTTTATAGGTAACTATATTAAATCAAATGATTCTGCCGATGGCGGAGCGATTTATAACGCTGGAACAATCGGCGATATCACAGGAAATTTTATAGGCAACTATGCTCAATCAACATATTATTCTTCTGCCTATGGCGGAGCGATTTTTAACTATGTTGGTACCTCAGGAACTGCAACAATCGGCGATATCACAGGTGATTTTATAGGTAACTATGCTCAAGGTAGAGATGCCTATGGCGGAGCGATTTATAATGGTGCTTATTATTCAGGTGCAACGGCAATAATCGGCGATATCACAGGTAATTTTATAGGTAACTATGCTCAATCAACATATTCTTCTGCCATAGGCGGAGCGATTTATAACAGTGCTTATTATTCAGGTGGAACGGCAACAATCGGCGATATCACAGGTGATTTTATAGGCAACTTTGCTCAATCAACTGCTTCTGCTTCTTCTGCTTATGGCGGAGCGATTTATAATTCCCATGGAACAATCGGCGATATCACAGGTGATTTTATAGGTAACTATGCTCAATCAACTGCTCCTGGTTCTTCTTCTACCTATGGCGGAGCGATTTATAATTACTCAGGAACAATCGGCGATATCACAGGTGATTTTATAGGTAACTATATTAAATCAAATGATTCTGCCTATGGCGGAGCGATTTATAATTACTCAGGAACAATCGGCGATATCACAGGTGATTTTATAGGCAACTATGCTCAATCAACATCTTATTATTCTGCCTATGGCGGAGCGATTTATAACCATGTTGATTCACAAACGGCAACAATCGGCGATATCACAGGAGATTTTATAGGTAACTATGTGCAATCAACTTCTAATAGTGTCTATGGCGGAGCGATTTATAACACGAGCAAAATCGGAAGTATTACAGGTGATTTTATAGGTAACTATGCATCAACATCTGGTTCTGCCTATGGCGGAGCGATTTATAATGACTCAGGTACAATCGATATCACAGGAGATTTTATAGGTAACTATGCTCAAGGTGGTTCTGCCTATGGCGGAGCGATTTATAATGACTCAGGTACAATCGATATCACAGGTGATTTTATAGGTAACTATGCAAAAGGTTCTTATTCTGCCAAGGGCGGAGCGATTTATAACTATGCTTATAATTCAGGTGGAACGGCAACAATCGGCAATATTACAGGTAATTTTATAGGGAACTCTGCAAAATCTAAAAATCTGGTTGCGGGCGGTGCAATATTTAATATGACCGGACATCTCGGTGTAATAAAGGGTGATTTTGTCGAAAACTCAGTTGAAAATACCTCTGATACTTTAGAAATAGGCTCTTACGCAACTGGCGGTGCTGTAGCAAACCTTAACAACCTTGCTTACGGCGGATACTACTATACAACCCCAATCATTGAATTGCTAAACGGCGCAAATTATCAAGGAAACTTTGCAAAAGCAAATGCAGGTCACGCATTAGGCGGTGCGATTTATAACGAAGGGTATATAAAAGAAGTTTCAGATATTACATTTATCGACAACTATGTAACTTCTGTTAGTGGAAACGCTTATGGCGGCGCAATTTATAATGAAAACGTCGCAGGAGAAATGCTTGATACCGATCCGAATACAGGTTATGATATTACTTATGATGAATTACAAATCGTAAATGATGACGGAACGGTTTATAAATCATTTTATTTGGTTAGGAACGAGGAACTTGGTCAATTATCGCAGGAAGATTTCCAAGAGTTATTAGATAATGATCAGGTTGCAAGTATTGAATGCGAGGCTTCTAATGCTATTGCTAAATCCGAGTTTGAAGCAATGCTTGAAGAACAGGGATTGACTGAAGAAGAATACGATGTATTGGTCGTTAATGATTATGGTGGGTTATTGGTAAATCCTGAAACTATGCAACCGACAGATGCCGATACAGATACTGCTATCGCGCATTTGACAAGTTCTGAGGTAAGAGCCTACAACAGCAACATCACACTCAAAAACAGCAACTTAATCGGAAACCACGCAGAATCTGTTACCGGCGAAGCAAAAGGTGGCGCGATTTATAACAAAAAAAGCACAATAAAAATCACCGCAGACAACGGCGAAACAAGCTACATCAGCGGAAACTACACCAAAAACGGCGACGTGATTGACGATAACGCAATCTATATGGAGGGCGGACGCTTAATCTTTGACGTCACAAACGGTTCAACTATCCAACTTGACGATAACATCGACGGTGAAAAATATTCAACCTACATTATCGGTGATGAGAAATCAAAATTTGTACTTAATAACAAAATCAAAAACTCTAAAACACACTTGATTGACACGAATTTAGTATTGTGTAATGACAGCAACCTCGACGGCAACGTGTTAGGCTTACATTCCGGTACTTTGTCTATGGTTAACAACCAAGCAGGCGTAGCTGCGCTTGATACCTTAACAATCACAGGCGATACAAATTTTGTTGCAGATGTTGACCTTGCAAACTCCACAATGGATAGGCTTACCGCAGCAACCTATGGCACACATTCAGGCAACTTGAACGTCGTCGGGATGAACTTGTTATCTGACGCAAAAAATGATGTAACATCGGTTTACTTCGCTGAAAACGGATTGAAAGACAATGTTGTAAATAAAATTACAAACACATTACCAGATAGTAAATACCAATCAACCGTTTTCACCCCGATTTACAAATACAACGTAAAATACGACAACCGCGATGATGCAGGCTATTTCGTATTTGACAGAATTTCAGCAGGTCAAGAAAGCGGAAACGCAAGTGACAACTTTAACCCTGCGGTTATGGCATCTCCTGTTGCTGCTCAAGCAGGCGCAAGTGCAACAATGAACCAAACATTTAACTACGCTTTCCAAAACGCAGATAACTTTATGAATATTCCGTATTTGGAACGTGTTTCTATGAAGATGAAAAACCGCTACGCACTTTCTCCAACAGGCGATGCAACAGATGTCGGATCATTCTCCCCAATATTCTCAAAACAAGATAGCTCAAGTGTTTGGGTAAAACCTTATGCAAGTTTTGAAAACATTCCACTCAAAAACGGTCCAAAAGTAAGTAATACTACTTACGGTACTTTGGTCGGTTTTGACTCTGCATTAACTCCAATGAAACGCGGCTGGGAACGCGTTTGGACAGGATACATCGGCTATAATGGCGCAAGCCAACGTTATAGCGGTGTTGATTCAACTCAAAACGGCGGATTACTCGGCGGAACATTGACACTATATAAAGGCAACTTCTTCAACGCAACAA
>CAMGGL010000011.1 GCA_946055575.1 uncultured Candidatus Melainabacteria bacterium | reverse complement strand
TCCATTCGGCGTTATAGACTTATCTCTTGCTCCGACTCCTGCAGAAGGGGATAGTGTTGCGGGAATATTTCAGGCAATGGGTCTTGAACATGCCGGCGCACACGGAACAACCGCAGCACTTGCGATGCTAAATGATGCAGTCAAAAAAGGCGGAATAATGGCGAGTTCACATGTTGGCGGACTGTCAGGAGCATTTATTCCTGTTTCTGAAGATGCCGGAATGATAGAAGCTGCAACAAAAGGTTGCCTGACGTTTGATAAACTTGAAGCTATGACCTCAGTTTGTTCTGTAGGATTGGATATGATTGCAATTCCTGGTGATACCCCGACAGATACAATAGCAGGAATTATTGCAGACGAAATGGCAATAGGAATGATTAACAAAAAAACAACGGCAGTAAGAATAATTCCGGCATACGGGAAAACAGTCGGAGATAAAATTTCTTACGGAGGTTTATTGGGAGAAGCTCCTATCATGCCTGTAAACAAACTTTCGTCTTCAAACTTTGTACAACGTGGAGGCCGGGTGCCCGCACCTATTCACAGTTTGAATAATTAGTGGTATAAATGAATTAACAACAAGGAAATACATCAATGAAAACATTACATGAATTAGCTATTAAACTACAAAGTTACATTATTAAATGTCAACAAGATGCTCATAACTCAACTAATATGAACATTACTAAATACAACAACCTTAAATTACGTATGGAAACCAAAAGACATTATCCAAATGTAATTATTTCTATCGGTATTTCAGAAGTTGTGTATAACTTTGTAGACGGAACAAAAGTAGAAGGCTCGTTAGGTCCTGATGACAAATATGTAAGAAAATGGCTAAATTCAAGCACGATTATTGCGGACTTAAAAGAAATTTATATTGCAATGAGTGATTTGGTAAGAGCAGAAGACGAAAACAAAGCAATCGCAATGGAAGGCGAAGCTGATGAAGCTAAAATGGATGCACCTCGCAAAAAACCAAAACGTAACCTTTTAGATATGGTTCTTCCTTTGGAAGGTGAAATGTTAGAAAACGGAGAACTCCCTGAAGGAGAAGAACTAATTTCCATTGATGAAGAAGTTAATCATGATTATTCCGAACAGACAGAAATTGATGAAAATGCACCGGAAACAGTTGATGATATGAAAAGAAATTTAAAAGATATGCTCAAATCCATGTTCCGACAAAAATATGATTAACTAAAAAAAGGAACATAAATGGCTGATAAGATTATTATATTTTCGGGAAAACAGTATTCCGGCAAAGATACCGCAGCAAAAATTATGCTTGAAAAGCTAACCAATTTCAGGCGTTGCGCAATTGGTGATATTATAAAATTAACATACGGAAAACAACACAATTTAACCTACAAAGAAATTGAACAAAACAAAGCCAAATATCGTGCAGGTTTGATTGAGCTTGGTAATTGGGGACGAGCACAGGATGCGGATTATTGGTTAAATAAAATTCTAGAACAAGAGGGGAATATTATAATAACAGATGTTCGAGTTCCGCATGAATATGAAATTTTTAAAAATGCCAACGCAACAACAATAAGAATTGAAGCTACAAGACAAACCCGAATGCAAAGAGGACAACTTGTCGGAGAAGACGACATAACAGAAATCGGACTTGATAACATTACAGACTGGGATTACATAATCGAAAATAATTCAGATTATGACACCTTTAAAGCCGCCATATTGAATATTACCGACAAATACCTGCAAAACAACTAATCAATTAGTTTTGGAATAATGCAAAGGTTTTTGAAATACTATTTGAAATCAATTGTTTTACTGTATCATATTCCGTTGATAATGAAGATATTTCAGCATCAAGTTGTTTGGTTTTAATATCAATTGAATCTTCTTTATAAGTCAATTCAGCCTTTTTAGAAGTAAATTCGGCTTCAGCACGAGCAATTGCATCAGTATCAGATTCTTCTATGATATAGCCTGTTTCATTGTATCTTGTTTGATAAAAATATCCGTCTTGATTTAATGAACTCATTGAATAGCGTCCGTCTTTTATCGCGCTTTCAAGATATTCATAATCATCAACCTGCGCATCTTCTCTCCAACCATGCTCACAGATATTGTTGTATAACTGGTCAAAGAAATCTGCACTTCTTGCTACCATTGAAACAACCGCATCAGAATCATTTTGTGCCATATAATAATAACCGTAATCGTCTGTTACATAATCTGACGTATCAATTGTTGTACCAATAACGTAATTAGAATTTACACCATTCAAACCATTGTCATAATAAGTTAAAAATGTGGCAAGCAAGTTGGTCAAGCTGACACCTTTATAACCCGTGCCCTTATCGTCATTAGAAACAATACCATTATATTTTTCAGCATTCATATATGCACTGTTATCTGTCATAGATTTGTCAGATTTTCTTGAACCTATTTGACATTTATCATTTTGCAACAACGGTAATGTCATCTTATAAGCAAATTCTAAAGCATTTCTTGAGGCATCATCAATATTCAAACCTGTACCGCTTAAATTTTTGGTTGTAGAATACCCTAACACCTCTACAATAGAATCAAATAATTTTTTAACATCTTTTTGAAAATCAGTCATACTAATTTTACTGTTCGCCATTAAAACAATATTTGATGTTAAAATATCACCAATTGTTAATTCTTCAATTTCTGACAAATAATGATTAATACTGCCATTTTGCACCATTGAATATGTATCTGTGTCTAAAGAATTATTTGTAGTATTAAATTTAGTTTCATCTATACCGACTTGATTACCGGTTGGGTTACCATCCGAATCAGTATATTTCTTTTTATAGTCAGTAACATCATTTTTTAACTGATCAGCAATTGCATTGTACGCATCATCTAAGGTAGTTGAGGTCTTATTTCCTGAGGAATCAAGCAAGTATCCGTCATCAGAAACCTTGCCTGCTAAAATAGTTTTTGCATTAGAAATCAACTTATCAAATTCATCAAGCTTTTCCTGTTCCTCTGTAGTAGGCTTTTCCGGATTTGCCAGCTTTGATTCAAAATTTGATTTATCATTTTGCAATTGTGAAATTATTTCATTTGATATTTTTTTATTAACTGCATCTCTATACAAATCTTGTAAATTCTCAAGATTTCTATTGTACTCAATGGTTGTAATCTGACCTTCGCCAACAAATAATTGACCCCAGTCAACTAATTGTTGACCAATATTCTCGCTGGTAGCTAAGTCAACTAAATTCATTGCATTAACAATAGATTTATTAAGCGGATCTGCTCCCATACCGGCTGCAGGATTCCACATAATAGCACCGTTAGATTCAGTTCCTTCAACAATATCTATCTCATTATTATTAATAGATATACGATAATCATTAGACGTAATATTATCCGCAGTTTCTTGCGTAACAATACCACCCGGAACTAATGCTTGAATAAACTTGTCACGAGAAGCTTGCGAACCTGCTCCGCCTGCTTTTGAAATACCGGCAGCACGCGCAGCGTTTGCATATTCACTATTCAAAATAATTGCACCGGATGATGATGTCAACATATAAGGATTATAATCATTTATTGCAGAAGGTGTCATCATAAGACTGTATGTTAACCCATAATCCCTATCAACAGCATCATTTGACCAAACCAATTTTGTCGCATTCATAGCATTGGCATATTCATTAGAAATCGTTGACAACTGATTTGTAATCTCAAGCTTTTGCTGAGCCAATTCAGTTGATTTGTATTCACAATCAGCTTTTCTTGCCGTTATACATAAAAATCTAGCTTGTGAAGCTGCCAATCCCATTTTTTTCGTAATCCTTTCGACATATAGTCATTCTTTGCTTAGTCATGATTACGGCATTTTTCGATAAAACTTTAGAAAAACAAGCATATTTTGTAACATTTCGTAACATTTACAAAATTTCATGATATATTATTCTCTCTCCTAAAATAGGAGAAGGGCTGGGGTGAGGTCTGGTCAGGGTTGTACTTTGAAGTCAGGACGACTTACTTGTTAAGGATACTGAAACAAGTTCAGCATGACATAAAAAAAAGGATGCACTACGGTATAACGCATATGTCATCCTGAAAAAACTGAAAATCAAGGAGCAAAACGGCAGGGATAACATAAACGGAAGCGCACTACAGTATAACAGATATGTCATCCTGAATTTATTTCAGGATCTTTAAACTTAGCAAGATTTTACCAATGGATTAGACCCTGAAACGCGCCTCGCATTAAACGGATATCACTTACACTTTCATCCTCTGCTCGGTTTGTTCAGGGTGACACATGTGTTCAAAAAAAATAAGCGCGCCTGTCATCCCACAGATTGTTCAGGATTACAACATAGAATTTAATTCCTCAATCAGGCAAGATTTCGCAACATCAGTGACATAATCCATATCTTCAGGCTGAATAATCAACGGCGGGTTAAAATATATAACATCTCCTAGCGGACGCAACAGAACACCCTTTTTCAATGCGCGTTTATAAATTTGATACCCTAAACGCAAAGATGACAAAAACGGTTCTTTTGTATTTTTATCCTTAACAAGTTCAATTGCATTAACCAAGCCGATATGGCGAATTTCCCCAACATTAGGCAAATCTGCAAATTTTTCATTTATAATTTTATTAAAATACTTAGCATTTTCAACCGCTTTAGGAATAATAAGTTCTTCTTCCAAAATATTTAATACCTCTATTGCCGCAGAACAAGCAAGCGGATTTCCCGCATAAGTATGACTGTGCATAAAAGCCTTACCTTTGCCATAATCATCATAAAAAGCATCATAAATTTCTTGAGTTGTAACACAAATAGACATAGGCATATAACCGCCTGTCAAACCTTTTGAAAGACACATGATATCAGGTGAAACTCCGGCATGGTCAAATGCAAACATTTTCCCTGTTCTTCCGTATCCTGTAGCAATTTCATCCGCTATCAAATGCACATTATACTTGTCACAAAGCTCACGTAATTTCTTTAAATACAAAGGCGGATAAATCTTCATACCCGCAGACCCTTGCAGCAAAGGTTCAACAAGCATCGCACACGTTTCATTTCCATACTGTGCAAATGTTTTTTCCGCTTTTTCAAAACACTCACATGCGCAATTATCACGACACTTGCCATAAGGACACCTAAAACAATCAGGCCCTTCTACTCGAACTACATCCATCAAAATAGGTTTATAAATCTGCGAATATAAATCACACGCCCCAACAGACAAAGCACCTATTGTTTCACCATGATATGCATCAGTCAAAGCCATAAACCTTTTCTTTTGAGTATTACCGGTTTGCTGATGATATTGAAAACTCATCTTCATAGACATTTCAATAGCAGCGGAACCGTTATCGGCAAAATTAAACTTAGTTAGACCGTTTGGCAAAACTTTTATTAATTTTTGACAAAGAGTGATTACAGTTTTGTGGGTAAAATTAGCAAAAATAACGTGTTCTAATGTATCCAACTGTTTTTTTATTGCCGCATTTATACGAGGATTACAATGCCCCAATAAATTACACCACCAAGAAGATACAACATCTTTATAGCAATTTCCGTCAATATCATACAAATTTATGCCCTGTGCAAAATCTACAACAATCGGCGGTAAAGTTTCGTAATCCTTCATCTGCGAACAAGGATGCCAAATATATTTCAAATCTTCTTCCTGCCAATTCATTATTATGCCTTCTTTCTTTAAAATTAACCAAATATTTTCAACAAATCAGTTGTTGAAATATTCAATTCTTTATCACCATTTCCAACTTCTGCAACAACTTTTATACCCGTCAAACGCTCAATTTGAATTTTATTATCTACGTGCATAAAGTTGTTTTTATCATAATTGTTTAACACTATTCCCCTAACCGATAAATTATTTGATTTTGCATATTCAACCGTCAAGATAACGGAATTAATCGTTCCTAATCCTGCATCAGCAACAATCAAAATATCTAAATGCAAAGATTTGATAATATCGGGGAGTAAAATTTTCTCATTATCCAAATTAAACGGACAAGTAATTCCACCCGCACCTTCTACAACCAAATAATTGAATATTTCAGTTTTAGTCGAATAATCTTTTTTTATAATTTCCTTGTCAATTTGTACACCCTGACGATGTGCCGCAAGGTGAGGAGATACAGCTTCCTCAAAGCAATAACTGACACAAGATAACGGTTCAACCGCCAAACCGGAAGTTGAAACAACATAATCACAATCACCCGGCAAGAGTGTTCCGTCTTGTTGTCTTGTTGCTCCACTCAAAGCCGGTTTATAATAACCGCAATTATGTCCCAAGTCACGCATCTTTTTTACCAGTAATGCCGAAAAATAAGTCTTTCCTACATCTGTACCCGTTGCAGTTATAAAAACTGATTTACATCCCATAAATACATGCCTTTCAAATAAATAAGCGGCAACATTATGTTACCGCTTATATTATATCTCAAAAAGATTTTGTCAATTATAACGATGTTGCAGAACCATCTAACAAGTAGTCATAGTGTCTGATGTCATCATAGTTGTTCGGAACAGGTTCTACAGGAGCTAATTGCGGCTGTGGTTGTGGAGCCGGCTGCTGCGGAACAGGTTCAGCTTTTGTTGAACGTTTTGCCAACAATGCACCAAAATCAGGTTCAAGTGTCAAGTCAAAGTGGAATCTACCCATGTGTCTGTGATTTTCATAAGCATTGTTAATCAGCGGATAGCCCCAATATAAACGAGCACTCAAGTCACCCGGTAATTGAACCCTAACACCCATACCGACAGATGCCAAGAAATAACTTCCGTTATAAACATCTTCTCCGACATAAGGGAATACACCGGCTGTATCAGCAAATATTGCACCTTTCAAGTAGTTGCCGATAAAATTACGAGTATATCCGTCTTTATTTGTATATGTTCTTGGTCCGAGAGGGAACATCAATTCACCACTGAAGAAGTATCCGCTCTTACCTAACATTACACCTTCGGAATATCCTCTAACTGTTGCCAAACCACCTGATTGGAACTGATCCAAATAAGGAATATGTTTGCTGTTAGGTATTACCTGATAACTACCACGTAATTGACCGATTATACCGTGAGAAAAGTCATGCAATCTCAATAAACCACCGCTTAATTTGAAATAGCTTGATTCGCTGTCAAATATAGGGATAGCCATAGATGCTGCCTGACTTAAATACCAAATACCATACTTGGTATCTTTTCTCATATTAAGTCCCAAATCAATACTTGTAACTTGGTCGGTATCTTTAATAGAATCATCTAGAGAAAATCCATCTATAACAATTCCGGTAGTTGACCAAGTTCTTGAACGTTTGTAATTCAAGGAAGCTAATGTCTTCAACTCAAAGCCTCTTTTTCTTACAATCGGTTGATCATAGTACAAGCTGTATAAATATGAGTAACTCTTTAATCTGTTACCAAAAATATTTTGTGCACCAAGATCGTCTAAGTGTTTAATTTTTGCAAAAGTTGAAGAATAGGTAAACCCAATTCTACCGTCTTTTCTATTTATAGGATAACTATAATCAAAGAACGGACTTGTTGCCCCTTTTGACATATACGCACCCATTGACAATTGATCTCTGTGGTGGAATAAACTGTCAGCAACCAATGCAGGACCACCTCTCAATTGTCCGGTACTTCTACGACCTGCATTATCCATCATACCGATTAAGTGGAACGGGAATGTTTCTGCTGCGGTCAACTCTATATCAGTTGTTCCCGGAATTTGACCGGCTCTGAGGTTTGCAGATAAATTCACACCATCATGATATCTGTTAAAATCAAGAACATCTTGTTCTAAGTGTACAATATCAAATAACTCACCAGGTTCTTGAGGCATACGGTCTAAAATATATCTGTCTGTCGTATATTTGTTATTTAAAACAGTAATTGAACCTATTTTACTTTCAATAAGTTCAATTCTTATATTTCCGTTAGATACAGTTTGTTCCGGAAGATATGCTCTTGCAGTAACAAAGCCTTTTTCGGCATATAAATTGTTAATCGCGTTAATAGCCTGTTGAATATCAGACATAAACACATTGCGACCAACATATTGACCGATAATCGTATTGATTTCATCTCTTGTCAGAATTTCAGACGGAGAAACCTCAATCGAATTTACATATACGCCTTTTGAACCAACTTCATCAACAGTTGCCTTCATAACATCAGGATACATTGACGGCGGGGCATAATTTGTAACAGGTGAACCACCTGTACCGTAGCGTTTTTGTTCATATTGATAATAATCATCTGCACTCTGACGGCGATTTTTATCGTAACGCATCATATCTCTATCGTGAATAGCCGTACCACCAGCTTCATTCTTAGCTTCATAGTTTAGCACAGGAATCATACCGTGTGTATAGCCAAAACCTGCATTCACATTTCCTGCAGTTCCAACCATACCCTCGCCCACAGCATAAGCGCCGGTAACAGATGATACGGATAATGCACAAATCATCAGGAGTGCCGCTGATAACTTATTACTTTTCTTAACCTTCTTCATTGTTTTATTCACCTTCTATGTTTTATTTTATATCCAGTTGTATATCTTAAATTATATCTTTACTTGTATTGTGTTACGATAATAGTTAAATAAAAACCTTTTTTTAACTTTTGTTAAGAATTAGTTACAATTTGCCATAAAAAAGATTGTTATAAACCTACTGTGACATTATACTAAATTACGCAAATCATGTAAAGATGTAACGAAGAAAATAAACCAAATGAATGACTATACAATAAATTATTTTTTGTGCTAACATGAACACATAAAAAAGGAGAAGCATTATGAAAAAACTAGGTCTATTAGCAGCAATCGCTGTAATTTGCGGCTTATCATTCAATGTTGCCGCTCAAGCTCAGGATTTTAAAGTTGCAGTTGTTGATGTTCCGCAAGTTGTAAACGCATCAGCAAAAGTTCAAGCTCTTAAAAAAGAACAGCAAGCTAAATCTAACGAAATTATAAAATTTATTGAAAATGCAAGAAAAGATGTTGCAAGCATTACAGATGCAACAAAGAAAAAAGCTGCTGAAGAAAAATACTCAAAAGAACTTCAAACAAAGAAAGAAATAATGGACAAAGATTATGCGGAAAAACTAAAAGCTATTGACACATCAATTTCTCAACAAATTGCAACACAAGCAAAACTTGACGGTTATAGCATGGTTTTGAGCAAAGGTATCGTATTATACGGTGGCGAAGACATCACAGCTAAAATTATTAAAATAGTTAAGTAATATATTTATTTAATAGAAAAGCCTCCTTATCAAAGGAGGCTTTTTTGTATGATTAAACATCTTTATACGAACCAATAAATTTATTTTGATAAGCCGTATGAAGAAGCTCATGAGCTTTATGCGAACTAGGATATTCCAAATATTCCTGATAAAGTTTCTGAATAGACGGATTCATGTGAGATTTACGAACAGGTAATTCATTATCCTCTTTGTATAAACCATCTGCACGTTCTTGCTTTATCTTGGAATTATCACAACTTCTCGGCTGACCGCCGCCGTTTACACAACCACCCGGACAAGCCATTACTTCAAGTAATTGGAAATTCGCCTTACCCTCTTTTATTTCTCGGATAGCCTTTTCTGCCTCTTTCAAAGTAGAAACAACTCTCACAACAATTTTTTGACCTTTTATATCAAGCTCAATACTTTTAGAACGATTTGTTGTTCCACGCATTGGTCTTATATCTACATCATTGAGAGGTTCACCCGTTGCAAACTCATAAGCTGTTCTTGCTGCAGCCTCTGCCACACCGCCTGATGCACCAAAGATTGTACCGGCACCTGAATATTCCCCAAACGGAGAATCATTTGGTTCAGGTGTTAATGCTTTAAAATCAATACCTGCAGCTTTTATCATACGACCAAGTTCTTGAGTTGTTATAACATAATCTGTATCAGGTCTTCCATTACGATACATTTCAGGACGTTTGCACTCATATTTTTTTGCAGTACAAGGCATTACAGCAACCACAACTAAATTTTCCCTTACTACATTAAAATATTTCGGTACTAAATCAACCAAAACAGGAGAAAGCATACCCATTGGAGATTTACAGCTCGATAAATGATGCAGCATTTCAGGATGTTGATCTTCTAAATATTTTACCCACGCAGGACAGCAAGATGTAAATAAAGGAAGATTTTCTCCCGATTTTAATCTTTCCACAAATTCCGTTGCTTCTTCCATAATAGTTAAGTCAGCCGAAAAATTCGTGTCAAATACAAGATTAAATCCGATTTTTCTGAGCGCTGCATTCATCAAACCAATCGTATTTTCACCTGCAGGTAGTCCGAACATTTCACCCAAAGCCACACGAGTTGCAGGTGCCATTTGAACAACAACAGTTTTTGCAGGGTTTGTAATTTCATTCCAAACTTTATCTGTTTCATCCTTTATTGACAAAGCTCCTGTCGGACAAACCGCCGCACATTGACCACAATTTACACAATCAACCTGCCCCATTGGTCTGCCTGCCGTTGGCTGAACTACCGTTTTTGATCCGCGATTTGCAAAGCCTAAAACTGCATGACCTTGAAATTCCGCACAAGCTCTCACGCAAGCTCCACACAAAATACATTTATTTGGATCTCTAACCAAAGAAGGGCTTGATTCATCAACCGGAAGATATTCTTCTAACGCTTTATCAGGAAATCTGATGTCTTTTATGCCATATTCTTCTGCATATTGCTGTAACTCACAATTACCGTTACGGTTACAAGTCAAACACTTTTTATCGTGATTTGCAAGCAACAATTCCAACACCGTCTTACGTATTCTGCGTGTTCTTTCAGTATTTAAATGAATTTTTAATCCGGTTTCAGGAGGCATAGTACAAGAAGATTGAATGCCACGTCCCTCAACTTCTACAACACACATTCTGCATGCTCCAAATGATGTTAAATCAGGTCTGTAACAAAATGTAGGAACATTCATGCCGGCTTTCCTGATTACTTCAAGCAAATTCGGTTCATCTGTAAATTCAACCTCTTTGCCGTCTATAAATAATGTTTTTTTATCTGTCATAATTTTTATTCCTTATATTACTCTAGTACAATAGCTCTGAACGGACAGTTAGTTAGACATGCTTCACACTTAATACATTTAGATTGATCAATGTGATGAGGCTGTTTAACAGTTCCTGAAATTGCACCAACAGGACAAGTCCTTGCACATTTTGTACAACCCTTACAAATAGCTTCTTGAATAACAATCTTTTTCATCGCTGTACAAACACCCGCAGGGCATTTCTTATCTTTTATGTGAGCAATATATTCATCTTTAAAGTATTTCAAAGTCGACAATACAGGATTTGGCGCTGTCTTACCCAAGCCGCATAAAGAACCGTCTTTTACAGCTTTTGCCAAATCTTCCAGTAATTCTATATCACTCATTTCGCCTTTTCCGGCTACTATTTTTTCCAAAATTTTCAACATATTTTTTGTACCCTCACGGCACGGAACACATTTTCCGCAGCTTTCGTGTTGGGTAAAATTCATGAAAAATCTTGCAACTTCAACGATACAGGTATCTTCAGCCATGACAACCAATCCGCCTGAACCAACCATTGCCCCTGCTTTAATAAGGTTATCGTAATCCATTGGAATATCAAGATGTTCTTCTGTCAAACAACCGCCTGACGGTCCGCCAATTTGTACGGCTTTAAATTTTTTACCGTTTCTGATACCTCCGCCGATATCAAAAACTATCTCCCTCAAGGTCGTACCCATTGGAACTTCAATTAAGCCTGTATTATTAACCTCACCGGTCAAGGCAAAGGTTTTTGTACCTTTTGAAGTTTCAGTACCCATTGATGCAAACCAATCAGCACCTTTTAACAAAATTACCGGAACATTCGCCAATGTTTCGACATTATTAATAAGAGTCGGTCTGCCAAACAAACCTTTATTTGCAGGGAATGGCGGTTTTGGTCTTGGCATACCGCGTTCACCTTCAATTGAGGCAATAAGTGCGGTTTCTTCACCGCAAACAAACGCTCCTGCACCCTCTTTAATATGGATATCAAGATTAAAATCCGATCCCATAATATTTTTTCCTAAGAAATGACGTTCTTCGGCATCTTTTATAGCTTTTCTCAATCGTGTGATAGCAAGAGGATATTCGGCTCTGACGTATATATATGCTTCATCGGCACCTATTGCAAAGGCTGCAATCGCAATACCTTCCAAAAGTTTATGAGGATCACCTTCCATAACGGATCTATCCATAAATGCACCCGGATCACCTTCATCCCCGTTACAAACAACATAAGATTTTCCGCCTCTGTTTGCTGCAGTAAACCTCCATTTTCTACCGGTCGGAAAACCTCCGCCACCTCTGCCGCGAAGTCCTGATTTTTCAATTTCATCTATAACAGCATCAGGATTATTTTGGGCAATAACATTTGACAATGCCTCATAACCTCTCATAGCAATTGCTTCATCAATACATTCAGCATTTATATGACCGCAATTTGCTAAAGCTGTACGAGTTTGCTTCGCGTAAAAGTTAATATCTTCATCTTTGTAGATTTTTTCATGAGTTTTAGGATCTGTATATAAAAGTCTTTCTACCGGTTGATTGTTTTTAATATGACTTTCATAAATTTCTTCAACATCTTCTACATGGACTTTTACATAAGTTACATGCTTATCAGGGATACTAACCAACACACCCTGTTCACAAAAACCGTGACATCCTGTCGGGACAATGGTCATTTTGTCATAATCAGTCAAGACCGAAACATCAGCCCCTAACTCTTTAAATTTTTCAATAATCTGCATAGAACCGTTTGCAACACAACCTGTTCCCGCACACACAAGAACTCTCAAACCTTGAGCTTTGATTTCTTCCTGCGCTTTAAGCTGTTCTTGTTTTATATCAATATTTACCATAGTATCTTCCATATTACTGTTCTCCATCTAACAGAGTATCTAAAATTACTTTTATTGCATCTGATGTCATTTGCGGATAAACTTTACCGTTTATAACGCATACAGGAGCAAGTCCGCAGGCACCAAGACAACTAACGGTTTCTAACGAGAACAGTCCGTCTTCTGTTGTCATTTGTCCGTCTTTTAAATCCAAGCGAGCTTTAATCGCATTCAATACAGGCATTGAACCTCTAACGTGGCATGCCGTACCGTCGCAAACTTTAATCTCATACTTACCTTTTGGATCAAGTGAAAACTGTGCATAAAATGTTGCAACACCATATACCGTTGCAGGTGACAGTCCTTCCATTTTTGTTCCGATATAAATCAACGCATTTTCAGGAAGATACTTATATTCTTCCTGCACTTTTTGTAAAATCGCTATTAAGTTAGATTTTTTCCAGTCATAAGACTGCATTATTTCATCTAGCTTAGCAGTATCGATTTTATGAGGATTTGCAACACTCATTTCAATCTCCTATTTATTCAATTGTATTAACCCACAACTGCCCCTACACTAAAAGAATAAGGCAATTAATACAATAATATTAGCATATTTTAGTGGTAAAAATCAAGTAATTTCATTTTTAATTATTTATTTTTCTTGCCGGAAGTGTATATATACGAAACCAACATAAGAATTATACCTAAAGCCAAAAATGCAATTAACTTATAAAGCATATCAACTTTGGCAAGGTCGTAAATAAATATTCTGAAAATTGTCAAAATTATTATAACGATTCCCGAATTTATCAAATGGCGTTTATTGGACAAAATTCCCCCAATAGTCACAGCTCCGGAATAAATTACCCACGACAGAGATATAACATACTGCCAACCTGAACCATATAAATAAGGGACTGAACAACTTTCACTATGAACAAGCAAAAATCCTAAAAATACAGCAAGATATTTATAAATATCAAATTTTTCCCATTTTGCAAGAATTAATGCAGCACTAATAGCAGCAGCATAAGCCGCAAATCTAAAATTCAAAACAGGAAGATAGCCTTGCGGATAATCATAAGATAGCATAACAAGACACAAGAGCGTGAAACAACCGATTGTACAACCTGCAATATTAAATATCATTGACTTTGTTGTCAAATAAAGCCTTTTTGTCTGCAATGTATAAATAAAACCTAGTATAATAAATATCATTAACTTATTAAAATTAACAAATCCGTTTGCCGCATTCACCGCAAGCCATGAATTTATCTCACCCAAAAGGTAAATATAGCTCAAAGATACTCCCGCAAAAGTTAAATAATCACAAATAATATTCTTGTTTTCCGATTTATATATTTTAGAAGATAATAACATTGATAAAACTGGAACTGCAAAAATTAATGTTCTTAAATTCCAAACAGGAATGTAGTGTCCAAGCATACAAAACTCTCCACCATCTTGCGCTAAAAGTACACCGGCAAGCACCGTACCATAATAAAAATTAGCAAATTTTATCAAATAATCAAGTTTATAGATTTTTACAAGCCACGTTATACCTAAAGCTGTCAATGACCATACTAAAACACTTTGAATATCATTCAATATAAATAAAACAAATAACCACAAACTTATCAGTAAAGAATACTCATAATTTTTATAAAGCTCATTTTTAGCACGTCTGGAAACTAAAGCCATCCCCGCATAAATACAAGCAGCAGAAGCAAGCATATATCCAAGTTGTATATGTGCATTATAAAACATTATTAAGGTGAAGAAAGTCAAAACAAAATAGTTTACCCAAGCACAAAGCGTACAATGGAAACTGTTTTTATCCCTTAATAAATCGTAAACTATATAAATCAACCACAAAACAATCGGATACAATGGCTTTGACGGCTCTATAACATACGGCATAAAATAAACCATCGTTATAAATAAGTTTACTATATTTACAACCGAATAACCGGAATTTCTCAAGGTATAAACTAATGAAACCATATTTAAAAATATCAAATACCACAAACAAACATCATTACCCGCACCGGAGAATACAGGGGTCAAATAACCGCCTATCAGCCCAATCACAAGTAAAGAGAGCGTTTTCATCCTATCAGCAAGTAAATATATTGACATCAACAAAACCATACCTAAAGAAATTACCGTCACACCATTAAATATATTAAACAGGGAATAACTGCAAAAAGTCATTATAAATAACACACCAAATCCAGTTCCGATAACAACTTCGGAGTATTTTTTTAAGGTATCTTTTTTATTTAAATACAATCCGCCAAAAATCGAACCTAAACCGAGCAAAAACCCTAAAACCAATTTCATAACCGGAGTAATCACAAAAAACGGAGAGACAAGTTTAATAAAAATCACAACCGCTATAATTATTGCAAGTGCCCCGACTTTATTAAAGATATTACCTAAAAACGCACTTTGAATATCAAAATTTTCTTTTTTAACAACTTTAGGTGCAGAATTTTCAATCGGTTTTTCATTAATAATTTCGGGTTCCGAAATTTGAACATTCTCAATCTCCGATGTTGGAGATATTTCAGGTTCTTTCGGAATTATCGCAGGTTCAACCGACTTTTCTTCCTGTTTTAACTTATCAAGCCGATTAGCAAAGAAACGTATTGATGTTTCGAGCTTATCTACTTTACTTTGTAAAACCATAATCCATACAAAAAGAATACAAAATGCAAAAAATGCCACTATAATATCTCCTTTATAAAAGGAGATTAACATATCAAAAACATAAAAAGCAATTATATTAACTTATTGCAATATGAGCCTACAGGGCAAACATCACACATCGGCTTAATCGGTTTACAAACATTTTGCCCATGCGTTACAAGTAATGTGTTAATAGGTATCCAGTATTCAACGGGCAATTTTTCTCTGAGCGCAAATTCTGTTTCTTCTGGATTTTTTGTTTTTATATATCCCAAACGATTAAATATCCTATGAACATGAACATCAACACAAATTGCCGGTTTTCCAAACCCTAAAGACATCACCAAATTCGCGGTCTTTCTTCCGACCCCCCGAAATTTACAAAGTTCTTCGATACTATCAGGAACTTTTCCACCGTATTCTTCAACAATTCTTTTTGAAAGTTCAATAATTTGTCCTGCTTTGTTTTTATAAAACCCGACAGGATAAATAGCTTTTGCTAAATCCTGTTCCGCAACACATAGCATATCTTGTGGAGTTTTTGCAAGTTCAAGCATTCTCAAGGTAGCAGGATATGTAGTCCTGTCATTGGTTCGCAAACTCAAAATGCAAGCAATTAAAACAAGATAAGGATTTTTGAAACTATCCATCAATTTTACAAAATCACTTTGTGGCTGTTTTGCATCCTCTAAAGTTTTAACTACTTTTTCAATATTCACTTCCATTTTTACAAACCCTTACATTAAAAGATTTTCAACATCAATTGTCGTTTTAAGACGCAGAGCATAAATATTATCTCTATCAAACCTTGCAAGCTTAACCGCATCTTTTTCGGTTGTAATAATGCTTCCCGTAATATCAACAAGGTCAATCGGCGCATACTGATGATGATCATCAAACGTAACAGTTTTCGCAATTTGATAACCCGATAAAAAATCATAAAATTGCTGAGGTTGACCAATTGCACACATTGCGGTAACCGCAAGTCCTTCCATTAATCTTTGACCTGTTTTAATATTATAAACATAATCAGGTTCCGTGTAACAAATACTAGTCGGGATTTTTAAACGCTTTTGCATAATTTTTGCGACTTTTTCAGCAATATCATGCTTAAAACTTTTACTGACGACAACAAATTTATCAATACGTTCAAGCGCTTCATTTCCCTCTCTTAACGGACCCGCAGGCAATAAATTCTCATTCCCGAAACCTTTAACACTATCCATTAACACAATATCCATATCCCGATATAGTTTTCTATGTTGAAATCCATCATCCAAAATAATAACTTCAACCCCATATTTTTCCACAGCTTGTTTTGCCGCCAAATACCTGTTTTTGCAAGTTAACACATAACATTCCGGAGTATTTTCTGCCAGCCAATACGGTTCATCTCCTGATAAAAGAGCATCAAAATATATTGTTTTCCCGTCAGATATGAGGTTTACATTCTTATTAGCAAGTCTGCCACCATAACCTCTTGATACTATAGCGGTTTTTTTGCCCTGCGCAATAACATATTTTGCGATTTCAGAAACTACAGGGGTTTTCCCAACGCCACCCGTTGTCATATTTCCGACAGAAATTACATATGCATTTACTTTTTTAGATTTTAATATTTTCTTATCGTATAAATAGTTTTTAACCCGACTTCCAAAACCGTAAAAATACGAACAGAACTTTAGGAAATCAAACAAAATTCCCTCAGGATTTCTTGTATAATGTATTTTTGTAATTTCGGTTTTTATATTTTTCATATTAGAACAATAATCTGAACAGTAAAAATCTCTTATTCAATTTATCAGAGAATTTTCTTAAGTTTGCAGTAGTAACAACAGTATCCTCAACTATACGTTTCAAATCAGATGCTTGATTTGGACTTGTCGGACTGACTGAATTTACGGCATCTAAAGCTGTAGATACTTCAACCATTGCATTGTTTACATTTGTAATCGCTGTTGTTATTTGATTTTTCAACTTATCATCTTTTGTAATAGAATTAACACTTTCACTAATTTGTGACAAGTTTTCTGCAATAATCTTCAAATTCTTACCGGTAGCTTCAGCATCCGCAGCATCCATAACTTTATTTAAATTTCTTGACAACTGGTCAACCGATTCTGCGGTAGACATAAGTCTTGTTTTAAAGTGAGCATCTCCGATTATATTATTTATGTTTGCAGAAAGTTTTGAAAAGTCATCGGTCGCTTGCTGAGTCATTGCCAATAATTGCTCGATATCAGCTTGAGATGAATCTAGCAAAGCATCTACTTTTGTAAGTGTCACATTCGATTTCGCAGTCAACATATCAAGGTTAGCAACCGTCTTTTTCAAGTCCGCAATTGTTTCATCCGTCAAAATTTCATTAACTTTGCGGTTTGTTTCAGTTAATGTTTCAGCAGCCTTGTACTGCCAATCCAAAAAGTCAGACAATCTCATCGGTTCAATTATTGTGTAAGGAGATTCCTGCTTTGGATATGCAATAGGCATATCGTCAAGCGGGGTCAATCTTAACTTATGTTCGTTTTCATAAGTAACCGCTGAACCTCTTATAAATTCCGGTAATATTAAACCCGGTAAATTAATGAAAAAATCTACCCTGTAAGCATAAGGAGTTTTTATATTATTTTTGTAATTAAACGGAACAGAATCCCGAGAAATAACATCCACAGACTTAATTACACCAACGTCATAATATTTTTCACTCAATTTCATTTGAACAGGGTCATTTTTGTATAACAGATGTCTGTTTTCCATAGGAATATAAATAGTTCTTGTACGTGGCGGAGTTATTTCTAAAAACAGTTCCCCGATTATACCCGATTGCTGAATTGAAAACGAAGAAGCTCTCGGAATTTTAACCGAAGGGTCGGTAATTACAAATTTTACATTGACATAACTGTCTTCCCCGTTTGCAACAGGAGTAATTTCTTCAACCTGACCAACTTTCAAACCCATAATCTGAACACCCGCTCCGGGTCTTAATCCGTTAACATCTTTAAATTGGATTTCAACTCTTTCCGCTGATGAAAAAGCTCTGCCCTTAACCTTTAACACAGTTCCAACCAACAGAACCAATGCTACTAATGTCAATAACCCAACTTTAAAAGATGACGAAAATTTCATTATAAACCTTTCCTTAAAATTTTAGTTTATAAATGTATTTTAACAGAAACATAAAAAATCTGTAAAGTTTTTATAAAACTTTAACCTGATTTTCAATATCTGACATACACTAAACAGTTGATTTTTCACCAATTTACTGCATAAAAATTAATAAATAACGTATAATAAAAACAGGTAATATTGACTTATAAAAAAAAATCATTATAACCCTGAAAAAAGGTAGAAAACACACAAGGAGATAGCACTATGGGTTTAGCCGCATCACAAGCACGCTGGATATCACTTGCAGCAAGAAAATCAAATGTTGAATACGAAGGGCAACAAATAAATCAAGCCAGAACAGCTCTTGCTAACCAAAGTTCCGAATTGTGGAACCAATTATACAGTATGGAAGTTCCGACTGCGCCAAGCACAAGTGAATTTACCACAACCCAATATTCTTTTAATAACGGTGATACAACTCAAGTTATCTCAAATATTCAAAGTGCTGATTATACGGATATTGACGGCATAAATTACAATTCATACGTAACATATTATTCTGAAATTTCCGAATACACAGGGATACGTAATACAAAAACAAACCCGCAGGTACAATATGTCATTCAGGAAGGTTCTGACGGATATTATATGGTTGGAACAAAAAAATTAACAAACTTAAACACCGTTGACAAAACAAATACAGACAAAAACAGTGTTTGGGGCACTTACCAAGCAAGCTTGGATCAAATTGCAGAAGATTGGCCTGACACTCAGCTTGCACAAGACTGGACAAATTACAGAAATACAGGAAATGAATCCTACCTTGATAATATATATTTCTGGACAGAAACAGGTACTCAAGTAAACTTTGTATCGCAGACTTCGAATACAAACGACAGTCTTGAAGCTTGCAGGCAGGATAATACGCTGGCATTACATTCTTACTATGCAGACTATCAAAATTCCAATAAGGAACTTTCAAAGTACGGCATTATTGAGTATGATGGTAGCGGCAGAGCCACATCATTACAACTTGAAGGCTCAAGCGTAGTGTACGAACTCAAAACATCCAGCATAACAGATGAAAATGCGTACAACGATGCGATGAATCAATACAATTACGAACAACAACTCTATGAAAAGAAAGTTCAAGATATCAACGCAAAAACAGAACAAATCCAAACAGAAGACAGAACTTTGGAATTAAGATTAAAAGCTCTTGATACGGAACAAAACGCATTACAAACAGAAATGGATGCAGTTCACAAAATTATTTCTAAAAATATCGACAGCACATTTAAAACATTTAATGAATAGTATTAAAAAGAGGTTGAGATGTCTTATAAAAATGATAGCAATTTAGTAATAGCAAACAGATTTTCCGATGCGAGTTCGGCAGCAAAAGCTCAAATGTGGGAAACTTATGACAGATTGAGAGATTTAACAGTATCCGGCAGCGGAACCGGAACAGGTTTTGAAGCTGCGGGCGGATTACTTTACAATTTGGCAAGTCTGCTTGCGCCATCATCATTTGCTACAATTTTTGGAAGTTCTGAAACTATGAATATTTCAGGTACTTCATACTATTCAAAAACAAATACAAATTCCGCTTACGGTGTAGATTCTCTGTACAACTACTCGGGATTTCCAAACGGCGCAGCTTCAATCGGCTCTATATACGGATTATCCACAGGCGGAGCATCTTCAATATTAAACGGCTGGGGAACTGATACGGGTGTTGCTACAGGTTACGCATCAGGCGTCAGCGGACTTGCAGATATTACAAGCGCTGCGGCTTACGGTATCGGTACAGGCTCAGGGCTTGGAAAGATTGCATCAAATATAGTAATGCCATTTGCAAGTTGTATTTCCGGATTTGGCGGAATTTTAACGGCAATTTCACCATATCTTGGTGTTTACGGAGCAGGAACAACCGTTCTTGGAAACTTAATGCAAGGAACATCATCTGCTGCACTTGCCGCTTATCAAAATGTTACGGGTAACATCACAAACAACGCAGATGTTATTCTTTCAACAAAAGTCCGTAATATTGAAACTGTTTGTAAAATGCTCGATACTCAAGGCGATGTGGCGAAAAAATTACTTAAAGACGGTATAGAAAGCGATAATAAAGCTATTCAAGATATGTAATTTTAATCTGCATTTGCAAAAATTTTTAAAACTTTATATAATCATTTTATCTCAATTAGGGAGGAAAAATGGATAAGGTTTTTTCGGGTGAAATTACACTATTAAAAGCACTTGCAATAATACTTGTAGTGTCGGGGCATTTGGAATTTTCTGTTTTTGGAATGTTTCCTCCATATTCTTTCCAATTAGCATTATTTTTCTTCATTTCAGGAATGTTGTTTAAAGACAAATATCTCAATAATGTCGCAGAATATTTCTCACGAAGAATTAAATCACTTTTAGTACCTTATTTTGCCTATGAAGCAGTTTATCTTTTAATAACATTTGCTATGATACCTCTTATCGGTGAATTTTTTGGAGAACCTGTTACATTAAAAAACTTTTTTATTACACCTTTTCTTAACGGACATCAATTATACTTGTGCGCACCATTATGGTTTGTTCCGCAATTATTTATAACATTAATTGTATTTTTATTTTTCATGCGAGCTTTAAGAGTGATTAAAAATAAGTGGGTTACTCTGGGATTTTTCATAACTTTGGGAGTGGGTGCAATTCCGTTTTGGAAAATTATTCCGATACATACACCTGTTGCATTGGTTGTAATGCGAACTATGTTTTCATTATTATTTGTATATTTAGGATATTTTTATGTGAAATATATTAAAGACAATTATAATATCTTTACTCCAAAATGGCTTGGTGGAATAATACTGATTCAAGCATTTTTATGGTTGTTCAACAGAGATTTTAACCCTGAACACGGTATAGGATTGTCGTATGTTTTAGTTTGGGGAAGATTTGATCAACAAATTATTGTGCCTGTTTTAACATCATTAACAGGGATTTGGATATCACTTTTTAGTATAAAAATTTTGTATCCGTATTTAAAAGATGTAAAATTCCTTCAACAAATGGGAAAAGTTACTTATCACATTATGGCAAATCATCTTTTTGTTATGTATGTAATTACATTAATTTTATTCAAACTAACAGGAACACCTCTAAGTGACAAAGGTGATAAAATATATTCAATATTTAATCCCGTACAAACAACTTATATGTATTTTGTTGTAGTAATGCTCATTACTACCTATTTTGGGGTTTTTCAACAATTTGTATGGAAAAAATTTACTACGGCAATTTCAACCAAACAACAGCATAAGGATACATAAGAAGCCTTGTTTTTCTATCATTCAAAGACACTTTTAGTTTGAATTCCTGATTATTTAAAACATTTTTCAAATATACATATTGCTTATTTTTTGCCGCCTTTAACAACACCTCTGCAGGCAATTCCACTTCCGCCGTAAATCTCTTATCAGATAAATTATTCACTATAAGGTATTTTTCACCCTTATAACTTCTGATATATGCAAATATATAAGGGGTTTTTGTTTTTAAAACAGTTAAAGTGCCACGCCTTAACGCAGGAATTTCCTTTCTTAACTCTATCATTTTTTGAACTTTATGGAAAATTTTTCCACTATATGTTTTGGTAGTTGAGGCTGCATCATAAAAAGCACGTTTTGTCAAAGTTCCGCGATTTATATCCCGACTGTCAAAACACGACAACAGTTTTATTTTGCTTTTCAACTGTTTTTTCTTCCGAAGTTCGGCACTTTTCTTTGCATTATCAAAATTATTTTTTGCTCCAATCTCATCACCATAATATATAATTGGAATGCCAGGCATAGATAAAAGAACGGAAAAAGCCATTTCAATATGATCATGATTTTCATCCAGAAAATTTGCCATTCTTCCCGCAACACCAAAACCTTTCCTAAACGGTGCACCTTTTGATTCTAAAGCATCATATATCAACTGTCGCATTTCAGGAGTAACCATTTCCAGCGTTAATTCATCATGCACGCGTAAAAAAGTTGCCCAGCTTGCACTTTCAGGAATATTCGGAGTTTGCTTTACCGTTTCTTTAAAGTATTTACTGTCTTGAGAAATAAAACTTGCCCATAATGCAGGCATGTATGGAAAATTGTATGCAATCTGAACTTCATCGGTACGCTTAAAACTTCTCGATTGTCCATCTACAATTACTTCGGACTTTTTTTCCGTGCCAAAATATGGAATAACATCTTTTGGCAGTTGACATGCTTCAGCTTGCAGTACGGTTCTCGGAGCAACCGTTTGCAAATACAGGCTCAAAATTTTTATTATTGCGTGTGTTTTTGGTAGATTTTCCGCACTTGTTCCCGGTTCTTTAATCAAGTAAGGTATTGCATCCAGTCTAAAAATATCTACACCTAAATTCGCCCAATAGTTAATGGTTTCAAGATTATAATATAAAACTTCGGGATTTTCCCAATTTATATCCAACTGGAACGGATAAAATGTATGATACAGATAATAGTCCTCGCCTTTAACCGTAATTTTTCGCCAATGATTTTCCGTAATTTCAGGGAATATCAATCTTCTTTTGCTTACTTGGGACTCATTTTCTTTATATTCAACAACAGTACCCCATTTTTCATCATCATATTTTTTGTATTCCGGCATGGTTTCAGTAGCTACAAAATAGTCAAGTTTTTCAATATCACCATTTTGTAGAGATTTAAACCATTCATGCTGATCCGAAAAATGATTTAAAACTAAATCTGCTTTTATATTAAAACCTTTTTCTTTTGCTTGTTTTATAAATTCTTCAAACTGAATTTTTCCACCCAAGTCAGACCGAACACTCTTTGGATTTTTAACATCAAAACCAGCATCTTCCATTGGAGAATCTGCAAACGGCAACATATAAAGCGTTGTTACACCCAACTGTTTTAAATAATCCAACATGTTTGCCGTATCTTTAAACTGATTAGGCTTATCCGGAGTAACCGTTCCAAACTGATCTACATAAAACATATAAATAATTTCATCTTTATACCAATCAGCCGGTCGTGTTAAATCCTCTTGTTTCAATGTTTGGGGACGATTTGCTTTAGTGGTTTTTACAATCTCCACTATTTTCGAAAAAATTTCATCGGTTTTTTCCAAACCATATACTTTTGCAATCGCCGATTTTAACTCCTTTTCCATTTTTGGAGCAATAACAGGAAGTTCCGCCTCAGCCTGAACTTTCGCAAATTCAGCTTCGCCAAGTGACACCGGAGCAATTTCTTCTTGTGCATATACAGAATTTGTAATTAAAGAAACTACCAAAAATGATAAGAACAATAACTTTTTTTTCACAAATTATCCCTCTAGTTCTTTACGAATATCATCAACCGAAATTCTGACAATTGGAGAATTTTCATCTTTTTTTAGTACACATTGAGTGATACCTGATTGAACAATAAATCGTTTACACAAAATACAAATGAAATTATGTCCCCAAATATAAATTGTCGCATCCTTGCATCTGTCTTGTCCTGCTTGAATTATTGCATTTTGCTCGGCATGGATTGAACGACAGGTTTCATATTGAGTACCTGAAGGAATATTATTTTTAATCCTGTAACAAATTCCTCGTTCTGCGCAAGACTCCACTTTAGATGGGGTGCCGTTGTAACCGGTTGCCTTAATTTTTTTATCCGGCCCAACTATCACCGCACCAACATGTGCCCTCAAACAATTTGAACGACTTGCACAGGTTTTTGCCATATCTAAAAAATATTCATCCCAAGGTTTTATTTCCATAATTCACCTCTGTTTTAATACCTATTATTCCTTATCCCCGTTGCTATAAGTGAAATTTCGTATTTGTCGGCAAGTTTTGCAATTTTATCTGAATTAGCACCATCACCTGCTTCAATTATCAGACCAATTCGACCTTGAATTGCTGCATGGATAGTTTCCACATGTTCTATCACTCCGTCTATAGCTAATACCGCATCTTTTGAGTTTTCACAAGCAGCATCCATAACTTGCTCCGCAGCCTCTGCCCCATTTGGCTTACCTTGAACAATTGCCTTTGTCGATAAGTCTTTTGCAATTACTGCAGACTTACTTTTTAAGTATTTTGCAATCTTCCACGCAAAAATGGCATCTTCAGCTTGTTGCTGTGTCGGTTTTGTTTTTCCTACAACCTTAAATGAATTTTTTGTTAATTTACTCAAGTTTTGTTCCTGAATTAAACACCCGAACGGAGTCACCTTAATATCTTTATGATTAAAACCTAAAAGCTCTTGCAGAGGACTTTTTATCTGAATAACATTTATATCACTATTTTGAATTAAATAATTCAAAGCATCTTGTGAAATTTTTGGAGCAATAAGATTTCGTATTTGCATCATTTTTAACTGTTTTGCAATTTCAAAAGTTACTACTTTAGAAAATCCTACCGTACCACCGGAAACAGATATCGGATCGCATTCCAATACTTTTTCATAAGCATCATCTATCGAACTGCCTAATGCTACCGCGCAAAGTTGATTTTCTCTTGCAATCGCTGTGGCATTAACATCAAAAAATTCCGCTAAGATTTCAACCACTCTGGTTAAATTCAAATAATCAATGTATTCCAAAGACTTATTATCCGTTAAAATTTCATACTCAATTCCATTTTCAATCGGTGCTAACGCTGCTGATTGTGTGACATTTTCACCGTAAGAAAGTTCATTTAAATTACAAATTTCAATATTTTCCATAATATCCCTCACTACAATTTCGATGCTATCATAAACCTCTATTGCTATCAAGTTAATAAATCTTAAAGTATTTGACTGTTATTTGGGTTTTTTCTTGATAAATTACTATGTCTTTAATATAATTGTCTTGTTTAAAATGTATTTATTATGAGGGAAAAATGGCACTGGATAACATAAGTGACGGAATGGGAAAAAAGATTGTAGAAGCATTGAAAATGCAAAGCGCAGGATATTCTGAAGGCGAAGTTTTTGTAAACGATAAAACTGACGAAATCGTAGAAGCACCGATTGATGAATCAAATGAACCGGAACAGGCTTATGATTATGCGGATTCATCTTTTTATAATAATCAAACCGAGCAATCATACGACGCACCTCAAGCTGTATCAGAATTGCAAATGAAAGTACAATCTCAACTGCAGGAACAAACCCAACAAGCTCAAATCAATTCAATGGTTTCCTCATCTTATGTTGATAATGCTTTCCAACAGAGTATTGCACGCAATTTGGGAAATACAGCTTTTGACCAGATGCCTGATGATTTTGATTACCCTGCAAATGTTGCCGTTTTAAAACAACTTATTGCCAAATTACCTACAGGAGTTTCTAAACAAACCGGAGCCTTAATTATTAAACAAACAATGGAAGCATTGGGAATTTCTATGGGCAGCGTTTTACAAGAGGCAAAACAAGTTCAAGAAGCATTGAATAATTCTTCAAAAGAATGTCAAAATAACATTGTTGAATACCGCAAACAAATAGGTATTTTAGAGGCTAAAGCTCAACAGTACCAAAAACAAAGTATCGTCATGAACGATATCATCAATCTTTTTCTTCAGACATCTAAGTAGCTAATCTAGGATATATTGTAAGAGAACATGTCTTTAATATGTGCATCAATCATAGATTGACAAGACTGCATTTCTTCCGTGTATTCTTTAATTTGAACTTCAATAACAGCTTTTCGTTCGTTAAGTTTTTCTTCTAATATCTTTAATTTATATTGTCGCTGCTGTAATTTCTTTGATAAGGCGCTATCAGATTCGTAATTTGTCCCCACTTGAAGAAGGTCATTATTAGACTTTTGGGTTGCGTGTACAGATTGAGTTATTAAATGCAACTGCCATTCCGCGTTAGATTTTAACTTCCGGAGTTCACGTTTTCTCATTATTGCAATTAATAAACCCATTTTTTCCTACCTTTTTTGGTCTAAGTTTGCACCTTTTAAGAAATTATGTTGGCTGTTCTCGGCAATCAATTGTTCCATCTTGTTTAATTGGTACCTGTGGTAATTGAGCCTGTACTGTGCCATTTTTAATTTCTTTCGTATTGTAAGAAAATCTTTTATTCCTTCAACTACTGAATTAGCTATTGCCTGAACCGGACTTTTTCTAATAAAATAGTTCTTTGTATAAATCAAGAAATCTAAGATTCTCTTGTAGTATAGTTCCAGAGTTTCTCGAAACATGACAATCCTTACACTTTGGACCTACATGTATTTAAAAACAACATCCACAAACAAATTGATAGTTTTTGCATGTATTTGTAATATTTCTTAATAATATAGGTCTTTTTTCACATACATGACATTATACGGCACAAA
>CAMGGL010000010.1 GCA_946055575.1 uncultured Candidatus Melainabacteria bacterium | reverse complement strand
ATTTTAATAACGAAAAGTTAATAAAGAGGAAAAAGATGAGAGAATTAGTTGTTGAGAATCAAGAAATTTTAATTGTACCACAGGATTTTAAATTCGCTAATACAGGTAAGGTTACATCAGTTAGTGCCGGTGATTTTACACTTGAACTGGACCATGAGCCTGACGGAATTTTAAAAGATACATATTGCGAATTTTATACTCAAACTTCTCATGGAAAGCTATATTTTGATTCTTATGCAAAAAATATTGACGGTAAAACTCTTGTTATTGCAAGTCCGGCAAAGCATAAATTTTTACAAAGACGTCAATATACCCGTATAAAATTTATCAACGATTTGGAGATAAAATCGAACGGCAATTCATACAAAATATCCACTCTTGATATCTCAGCCGGCGGTATGAAATTGAAAACGGATGAAAATTTGAATATTGAAGGTAAATATGAAACGACACTTCCGCTTTCTGATAATACGGTAATAAATTGTATATTTGAACCTATAAGAATTGAAAAGCGCAATGATGGTGGTTATACCGTTTCAGGACAATTTGTTTATAATTCAAATGTTGATAAGATGATTGTTGTTCAATATTGCGCAAAACGTAGTGTGGAAATAAAAAATAAATAGGTAAATTATGAGTTTAGTTCAGTTACTGGAAGAAAAGCCTGCAAAAGTTTTGTTTACGACCCCTTCACATGGTCAAAAATTTTTTATTTATGAACCTCTAAAAGAGATGTACAAGCTTGATATTTCTGAAACTGAATGTCAAGACCCTCAAGAAGCACTTGAAAGAGCTCAACTCAGGGCAAGATCGATTTATCATACATATTCCACTACATTTCTTACAAACGGTTCAACAAGCGGCATAATTGCAGCCGTTTTATCTTGTACTCAGGTTGGTGATAAAGTTCTTATAGCTTCAAATTCGCATCCTTGCCATTTTAATGCCGTAAAACTTGCAGGTGCAAGAGCATTAACTTATGATTTGGAAATTGACAAAGAGTGGGGCGTTCCGCTTGAAACAAAACCTGAAATGATTGAATACTACTTGAGCAGATATAATATTAGGACGGTTATTATTACATCGCCGACTTATGAGGGTATAATTTCTGACATTGAAGAAATTAAAGCGATTTGCGAGCGACATGGAGCATTTTTGATTGTAGATGAAGCCCATGGCGCTTTATATCCTTTTTCGGATGATTTGCCGCTTTCTGCCGTTAATATTGCGGATTTTACGGTTCAATCATTGCATAAAACAGCAGGTGGCTTGAATCCGACAGCACTTCTCCATTGTAATTGCGAGATTGATGTAAAGCCGGCACTTAATATGTTTATGACCACCTCTCCGTCATATCCGCTTTTAGCTTCGATTGAAGAAAATATCGAGTATTTAAATTCAAAAGACGGAAGAAAAGAAATTGATAATCTTATTACAAAGCTAGATAAAATGAGATTAAAATGTAAAGGTTGCGAGTTCTTTGGTGATGATCCGACAAAAGTCTTAATCAGAGTTCCGGGAATTTCGGGTTATGAGCTTTCGGAAATGTTGTATGAAGATTTTGGTATTGAAGATGAAAGAACAAACGAAAAATCCACATTATTGCTTTGTGGTATAGGTACAGACAATAAAAAATTGGACAAATTACAACATGTTTTAGCAAAACTTTAAACCTCTTGCCTTTTAAATTTTATTATGTATAATTTAATTGTAGTTAAGGGTTTATAGATAGCAGACATATCTATATGAATGTTGTCCCTTAAAAGGAAAGAGATACACTCAAAACTTAGATGAGTTCAACAGAATTTAATTACAAGTTTATAAAAGACCACGCAAGTGCAGGAAGTTGGCGCAGAGGATACGAACTTCATACAAAAGATATGGTGTTCGACAATTACCCTGAGAAGAATTTTTACATGGGTAAGGTAAAGGGAAATTTCCAAGCACACTACAATACTGACTTGATTTTTAAAAAGAATAAAGTAGAAGCTCGTTGTAATTGTCCTTTGAAAGAAGAATGGTGTAAACATGCTGTGGCTGTAGCGTTGAGAGCAATTGATGAACATGCTTATGAAGATTGGCTTGAAACAAAATTTGGACAAACTTTTGATTTTCCTGATGAAAATACTGCCTTGACGGAAGAACCTACAGGAAGTTATATTTTTCATTTTAATCCAAAAAGAAAGGCAAATTTCTTTTCTGTTTTGGTGCGTTCGCGTGAAACAGGCAAAATTGTTCGTCAAATTGAACCTATTTTGAAAGCTACGATTGAAGCCGGAAAACAGGATGAACACTTTGAGCTTAACAATTCCCAGAAAGTTGAATTGTTAATCTTTCAGCAGCTTTTGAAGATTTCACGTCAGGATAAAAAAGCCGGCTGGTATGATATTCCGATTTCTAAATTTGGCCCTATGTTTTCACTTTTATCCAGGGCTGATGAAGTTTTGGATGAAAAAACAAAAGAGCGTTTGAAATTTACGGATGAAGAATGGAAACTGGTATTGTATGTTAATACTTCCAATACAGCAGGTACATTATTGCTTTCTTTGGAGTGGCAGCGTCCTGATAAAGATGATGTTTATCCGTTTGAGGAGGTAAGATATTTTTCAAGACATTTAAAATGGGGAAGATATAAAAATATCATATTCCCGACAAATGTTGCAATTCAAAATATACCGCAAAATATAATTAAATCATCTTTTACTGATTTAAAAGATTCTGAAGGCGGCAAGTTTATTTATGAAGATTTACCAAAACTTCAAGAGGTTATGGATGTTGTTGTGGATGAAAAAATTTCAAAACTTATGCTTGAACAACGTCCGCCCGTTAATGTTGTGACTTTGGGTATTGATTATGATCAATCTTTAAAAGCTTCGTTGGATTTTGAATACGACGGTGTCAGAGTTCCTTACTCCAAAACAAGTAATGATAAAGTCCAATATATTACGGTTAAAAAAGCTGATGAAGATTTAATTTATTGGGTTAAGCGTAATCTAAAACATGAAAATGAGGCTTACGCTATGTTGCTGGCATGTAAATTTGTGCCAATGCAGACAAATAACCTTGCGCTGGAGAAAGAAAACGCTATTGACTTTTATAATTATTACATCAAACAAGCAGGAGAAGGTTGGAAATTTGAAGAAAAAGATGATATGAATTTCTTTAAATTAATGGATAATCCGTTCAAATTATGTGCCAAAATAGATTTTTCCGATGAACAGCCTGATAGTTTTGATATAAGTATATATGGTCAAGCCGGTGAAGAAATTATTGATTTTGATGAAATATATGATACTATTCAAAGTGGTGAAAAGTATGCCAGAATAAGAAGTTTGGGTTTTGTTGAGTATCCTGCACAGAATATTTATTCAATGATGCGTTCATTCAATTCATTCGATGTTTTCAGAAATCCGGATAACAGGTTTACGGTAAAAACTTATCGTGCAGGTTTAATCAATGAACTTAAAAACTTGGGTGTTGAACTTATTTTAAGTGATAGGTTCAAAACATTTTGGGAACAGATGTCAACTTTTTCAACTGTTGAAGAATTGGCTCTCCCTCAAGGTATCAACGCAGAATTTCGTGAATACCAATTGAAGGGTTTTGGTTGGTTATGGTTTATGTATAAATATGGGCTTAACGGAATTTTGGCGGATGATATGGGGCTTGGTAAAACCCTTCAGGCTTTGACTGTTTTGCAAAAAGCAAAAGAAGAAGACGGACCAATGCCGGCATTGGTCATTGCACCAACAACAGTTGTATTTAACTGGGAATCAGAAATCCAAAAATTTGCACCGACCTTGAGTTGTTTAAAACTGCAAGGCGGGGAACGTAAACAGTTTTTCAAGAAAATTCCTGAGTATGATGTAGTTATTACAAGTTATGCTCTATTAAGACGCGATATTGCAAAACTAAAAGATATTAATTTCAGATATATAATTTTGGATGAATCACAAAATATTAAAAACGCAACTTCTCAAACCGCACAAGCTGTTAAGTTATTGACATCTCAACATAAATTGGCGCTTTCCGGTACTCCGATTGAAAATAAACTGGAAGAACTTTGGTCAGTATTTGATTTCCTTATGCCGGGATTTCTATTTAGTATGGCGGATTTTAATTCTCGTTATGTCAATCCGATTATGGAACGTCAGGATAAAATTGTTGAAAAACGTTTGAAATTGCAAATATATCCGTTTATTTTACGTCGTATGAAACGCGATGTTGCTAAAGATTTGCCGGATAAGGTTGAAAATATTGCTTATTGTGAATTAACTGATGATCAAAAAGATTTCTATTTACAAGTCTTGGATTCAACGAAAGAAGAATTATTTAAGTCAATTGAACAAAACGGACTCGAAAAAAGCAGGTTGTCTATATTCTCTGCACTTCTCAGAATGCGTCAAATTTGCTGTCACCCTCGACTTTATGATAAAAATAATGTTAAAAATGTTATTTCCTCAGGTAAATTTGAAAAACTTAAATCAATGCTTGAAGAAATTGTTTCCGAAGGTCATAGAATACTTTTATTTAGCCAATTTGTCGACATGTTAGATATCGTGAAGGCATGGCTTGATAAAACCGGTATTAAATATGAATATCTGACAGGAAAAACAAAAGACCGTCAGGGTGCTGTTGAAAGGTTTAACACCGATCCGACAATTCCTATATTCTTAATCAGTTTGAAAGCCGGCGGTACGGGATTGAACTTAACGGGTGCTGACTATGTAATCCATTACGACCCTTGGTGGAATCCGGCGGTTGAAGATCAGGCAACAGACCGAGCTTATCGTATCGGGCAGACGAAAAAAGTATTTGTTTACAGACTTATTACCAAAAATACTGTTGAAGAAAAAATCCAAAAACTTAAAACAATTAAACGTAACCTCGTTGATAGCGTAATTTCTGTTGACAGAAATATAACAAAATCTCTCACGATGGATGATATTCGTGAAATCTTCTCTGTTGACTAATACCTTTGTAATCGCGTCGATAGTTATGCGTTTCTGTTGATTGTAAGTTATTGCAAGATATGTTATAATACTTGCATGAAAAGATTTGTTTATTTATTAGCAGTTTTAATGTTTGCCGGCAATACGGTATTTGCGGTTACAAATATGCCGTCTGAACCGGTTTGGAATGTTCCCAAAACTACAGTTAAAAGCACTTCATCCGGTTCTGTTTCGACATCTTCAAGTTCTGTTGAGGCTGTTGCTAAAAGTTTGGCTCAAGCAGGTCAAAACAACAATAATTCAAAAATGAGCGAGTTATATATGAAACTTTTAGACATGGGTGCTACAAATATCAAAATTGAGGAATATGAGAATGGTTGCCCATATCGAAAGGGCATTACACCAATCACTCTTGACGGAAAAACGTATTCCGGTCAAAAGTGCACATTGGTCAAATATACATATCAAGGGAAATCAACCGGTACAGGTGTTTGTAAGTAATATTATACTTGCTTAAATTCCTGAATTTTATTTTTGTTTCTGTATTTATTTATCAGGATATTAAGTTTAGGTAATAATATTCCAAGCGCAATTGTTGAATATGCTAATCCTGCAGCATGTGCAGTATTAAGTTTCCACATATTTTTCTTCGCAAATTCAGAACCTTTTGCGGCAATTTCGTTATGAGATTTTAGTGAAATGTTGTTGAGCCAGTTTTTTATACCTTTAGTTTCACCTGAGATATTAAACAGATTATCCCGATTTTTGTCAAGAAGATTAGCTACACCTTTAGCTGCAAATCCGCCAAACACAAGCCAGTTTAAAAATCCGAGATAATCTCGTGTGACAGTTTCGGCTAATTCATCTTCATTATCAGATGCCATAAACCTTCCTATAAGTGTGGAAGCGTATACTGTTTTTATTACATTTCCGCTTGTTACCGGACCTGTAAATTCAAGTTTTTTCATGAAATCTTTTGGTGATTTAACTTTCATTACAGCAATTGCCATTGCTGCCATTCCAATACTTGCAGCAAGTCGTTTGATTAAGAATTTTTTACTGTTATCGGTTGAAGATTTCTTATCTTTTACTTGATTTTGATAATTACTATCTCCAACAAATCCTGTTGTACCGGTACGTTTTTCGGTAATTTTGCGATTGATATATTGGTTCGTAAGTCCTAATCCTGACGCTATTGCTAATGCTCCAATACTTTTGATTTTGTTGATTTTTAAGATTTTCGACAGAGCCTTATTAATATCAATGTTCGGGTTTGTAAATACATCTTTGCCTAAGTCAATACTATCTCTTAACAGATTATGAAGTGTTGTATTAATGCTTTTCCCGTCAGTTTCAGCGGTTATTCTATCTGCTTTTAGTACGTTTGTCAGTCGAACTTGAATAATATTAAGTAGTTTAGTTCGGTCTGATTTGGAAATATCTTTATCATTAATAAGTTCACTAAGAGTTTTTATAATTGAATCTTTGTCTTTTAACTTGTCTTGAATACCGTTAAATTTTTGTTTTTCCCAGTGGTAATTAAACCATTTTGATTCATCAACCCATTCAACGTTTTCCCAGTTTATATCTTTAAAATGATTAATAGTCTTTCCGTCGTGACCTGATATTGAATTAAGAATATTATTTATATAGTTTTCGGTATTATTTGTTTTTCCCCACGATTTTACCAAAAATTCAAGGCTGTCATTTGAAAACCAAGAGTTCGTGTTGATTGGATTTTCAGGGTTGATAAGTTTATTACTGATTTTTGCAATTCCTTTTGCTAAGTATGCTCCGGATAGGCAGACAATCAAAGTCCCCGTAAATTCTCTAAAAAATGTTTCAGCTCCTGCATATTTATTACGTTCTTTTGTATCGATATAAGTTCTTGGTGCAACCATTGCAAATAAATCTATACCGACGGCATTTGCCATAGGGTTTGTATCAAGAGTTCTTAAAGCTCCGGTTACTACGCCGTCAAGTGCTCCTGTAAAATTAGGGGTTCTGTATAATTTTTTCTGCACAAAAGCAGGGGTATTTATATCGTTATTTAAAATCATTTTTCCTCCAAATTATAAATTCTGTATAAAATCACTCAAAAAAAATAAGTTTCCGCAGACAATCGGAAACTTACTTCTTGTAACTATTATTTTCCACGCTACAGCAAGCCCCGACATCGGTTCTTACAGCAGCAGCATATTAAATTTGAAGAAATTTGTTTAATCATTTGTTCATATTCAATCAAAGACAAAAAACTTTGTCAAATTATATTTTATTATCCTCTACATAATTCGTAAATTCTAAATTCGCTTGGTTCTAACTTATCGAAATGAATACTGTCCATGTTATCAATTTTTTGCGGGATAAAATCTTTTTCGTTAAGGATGTATTCATTTATCAGATTGTAATCGCTCGGTATGCAAATTTCTTTGTCAAAAACTGCATATCCTTCTACGATTTCTCTGTAGTTTTCACCTGTAGCGGCTGTTTTTGTGACTTTTTCGGTCGGATATTTATGGTTTGACACAATAAGATATGCTTTTTTCATAGGTTCTTTTGTAATTAACCATGCACTGAAACCGTCTTCATCATCAACAATGATTTGCGCTTCTCCTTGATTTATGATGGAGTTATTTTTTACAAATCTGTCAATCGCATCAAATTTTGTGTAGAAGTCTTCATTATCTGAACGTTTCATCGCAACTTCTTCACCGATGGTATATTCTACCCCGCCTTGAGTGAAACTTTCATCTCCGTCAACATACATCATAGGTCTTTGAGCGTATCTTCCTCCCGGCAGGAATTTATATTTAAACCATTTATAAAGCGCACCCTGTTCGCCCAGTTGAGCAGGGTATTGGTCGATACAATGAAATTCACCGTCTTGGTTATTGTATGTTTTCAAAATTGACAACATATTACCTTTTTTAAATTTGATGTTATAGCTTGCCAAATTTTGGTTATCATCAGTAATTTTTTCCGGAGTTTTGTCGAATTGTGAAATAATATCATTACCCCAAAGAAGATCAAATTTCATATCCTGATGATATTCTTTTAAGAAATTATCCCATAACATATATTCTGCTAATGTTGCGAAGTATGGAAATTTTTTCTTCATTGTGGAATTTAATTTATTGAGGACATATCTTGGGGCTCTATAGCTTATCGGTACTCCGTTTCTTTCTGAAACCTCATCTACAACGTGGTCGATATGGTCAACTCTAAAACCGTCAAAGTTGTAGTCTTTTTGAAGTTGTATCATATTGCTTATGAATAAATCAATAACATCTTCATTAAAGCGTCCATTTTCAAGGTTTACAAAATAGTATGGAGTTTGGCAATCAAGGTTTGCGAATGCCGAAACATCATCTCCTTTATAATCAAAATGCTTGAACATCGGGTAACCGCCACATTCACTCATTCCGTCATAAATTGGGACTCCGGCAGAACACCATGCTCCGCCCGGTGCAGGCCATAAACCTTCATTCATTAACAGTTGAATTGATTCAAGTTGTTTTGTGATATCACTTTCTTCAAGTTTTTTCTTATCATTTTTAAATTCGTGGATTTTAGCTATCAAATCCTTAACTCTTTTGTGAATTTTTGTCTGGTAGTTTCTTGAAAGCATTGCGTTAGAAAATTGTTTTTTATGTTCAATCATAATGCCTTCAAAATTGTTATATAATTCTTGGAATGCAGGACTCAAATCTCCGGAATTACCTTGTAATCTTTGAATATAAATATCTTTTACTATTTGAATATCGTCTTGATCGTGGTCTTTTGACAAAAATTCCGCAACTTCATCAACCTTTGCAGTTAATTGTCTTTGAAGTTCTGTTATGTCGTACCATCTTGCGACTTGTGGGTTAGCAAGAACAAATTTTGAAAATCTGCCGGTCTGTGGCAATATATCATAAATAACAGGGTGACCTGCAAGTTGTGCCATTTTAATAAATGTTTGAACTTGTCCTTTTGCATCAAGTCCTGTCAGTTCTTCAATTTCGTTATCTTTTAGTTTTGAACTGACTTCGCTGCTTTTAGGAAGGTATGCGCATCCAAATTCTCTTGGGTGAAACGGAATAAGATAAATTGTCGTGTTGTAAATATGATTATCTTTATTTCCTGTCGGTAAAATTAAAAGTTGTTTTAACCAATCAAAAAATTTACCAGTGTCTGAAGATTTGTTACCGTTTCCTAAAGCTGCAAGATTAATAAGTTTAATGTTGTGCCCTTCTTTTTTAAACCAATCTGAATTTTTTTCTTGGTTTCTTGCAAGAACACTTATTTGATTATTCTTAAAATGGAATTGCCCGTCTTTAAAAACATTGTTTTGTGTCCATTTTTCTTCTAACGCGTAAAGAGTTTCCTCATTTGTTAATTCTTCTAAAGCTTTTTGATACGAATATGTTAAATATCCGTATTTTTTTATATGCATTGATAAATATTTTTTTCTGATTTCAGGAATACTGTCGTATGAATATACTTTTTTTAATCCCTCTAAAACATTGTTTAATTGTGCATCTTGAGCACATTGATTTTCATTTTTCTTAAATAATAAACTTAACATAAATATCTCCTGTGTATAAAAATTATATCATAAGAAATTTTTATTTTTACAAAAGTGGAGTTATAATTTAGTGTAAATTTACAATTGAATATTATCTAACTGGGTAATAGAATAAAAATTTTAAAGATATACATTTAAAAGTGTTCAACAAGGGTTAGCCTAAATATACAGTTTTATATGGAGAATAAATTATGGTTACAAAGCAAAAAGAAATTTCAATTGTCATTGTAGAAGACTTTAAATTAACCAGAGTAGGTTTAAGATGTGCCCTAAATGCAAATCCAGATTTGAATGTTGTTGCAGAATCAGAAGATGCCATTGAAGGTTTAAAACAAATAGAAAAGTTACGACCTGATGTTGTGTTAATGGATTTGGGATTACCAATGATGAACGGAATTGAAGCAATGGTAAAAATCAGAGAATTTTCATCTGATATTAAAATTATTGCTCTAACATCTCACGATAGAGAGGAAGAAGTTGTTGCCGCACTTAGTTCCGGTGCAAATGCGTATTGTTTAAAAGATATTGATCCTGCAAAATTAGCTGATGTAATTAGGGATGTTGCTCAAGGTGTTTGTTGGATAGATTCGGTTGTCGCAAATCTTGCCTTAAAGGCAATTCCAAAAGTAGAAAATGTTGGGCTTCTCGGTACTCAAGTATCTAATCAAACAAGTATCCCTTTGACGGAGCGTGAATTTGAAGTCTTGAAGCATTTGGTTGCAGGTAAAAGTAATACAGAAATAGCAAAAGAATTAATTGTCAGCGTTCATACTGCAAAAGCTCATGTATGCTCAATTTTGCAAAAGATGTGCGTAAATGATAGAGTTCAAGCTGCTGTGAAAGCTGTAAAAGAAGGTATGGTCTAATTTAGTGTACTTATATTAAATAAATAAGTCGGTAATCTTAATATTATCGACTTATTTTTTTATTTAAATTAAAGTTTACTGGAATCCAAAACGTATTGTGCAGCTCCGGATGCGGGTTCTACGCCCATATCGTGAAAAACTATAGGAAATACATCAACCAAACGGAATGCGTTATTGATGACAACACATTTTGAACCGGCATCAACTTTATTTTCTCCGCTGTAACAATTTACTTCTCTGTTAGGCATTGAAACTCCGTTTACATCAATAAATCCCACACAATGTTTTAATGTTACGCCGTCTACAACTCCAGTAAATACATCTTGAACAGGTCTTCTTCCTATTGGCAATTCGCATTTGTCGGCGTCAGGGTTAAATGCAATAATTGTTCCGTCAGCTAAAGTATATGCTAAATAATTGATATAATCATCAGGAATTGTTTCTCTTGTGTTAAGAGAATACGGAACTTCTGTTTTCCCGTTATTCTTTTTTAAATTAGTTACTTTTCCTACGTATGTTGCTCCGGTTAATGTGCCGTTTAGAATTGCGCACATACTCATAACTGATTCCGGATGTTCTTTTGAACCTAAACTTGTATCTTCTGAACAAGGAGTATCCACGCTGGAAAATGCAAAATTATATTTTGCTTGTGACATTAGTCCGGCTTGATTTAGAGTGGAAACAACTTTTTTATATTGCGAGCGAAACTTAGCCCCATTTGTGTATGATACTATAACCGGTATAGACATTGCTGCAACAATTCCGATTATTGCCAGTGTTACTAAAACTTCACCAAGAGAAAAACCGCTTTTTTTATCGGTAAAATTCCAATAACCCGACAAAACAGAACTAACCTTTTTCATAAATCCTCATATTTTACTACGTCATTATAATTATCTTTGTTTTTTGGGTTTTTGTCAATTATTTAATAATTCCAATACGGTTTTTGCACTTAGTCCGATTACGTTATCTAAATCTCCGTCAACCTTTTTGACAAATCCGTCAGGTAATTCTTGTATTCCGTATGCACCAGCTTTGTCAAACGGCTTGAAATTTTCTATATAAAATTCAATTTGATTATCCGATAAATCTTCGAAAGTTACATAAGTAACGGTTGATTTGACTTTGTAATCAAGTGATGGAGTTTTTATAACAGCAATGGCAGTTACGACAAAATGAGTATTGCCGGATAACATTTTTAGCATTCTGTATGCGTCTTGTTTGTTTTTGGGTTTTTCAAGAATTTTGTTGTTAATGACGACAATTGTGTCTGCTCCGATAACCTGCGATTTATCTTTAATCTCACGGGCTACAGCAAGTGCTTTTTGATACGCGGAATTTTCAACAAATTCAAAAGAGAAATCCGTCTTATTGTGTGGTTCCACATAAGAAGACGGAGAGATTTCGAATTCCAATTTTAGTTGTCTAAGAATATCGGATCTTCTGGGAGAAGAAGATGCCAGGATGATTTTTCCCATTGTGTGTCTCCTTGTTTATCCCAATTTTTGCGCAAAAACGGGCACAATTCAACACGAAACTTTTTACTGTCGGCCCATAGACCTTTGATATCTTGCAGTTCTTGCGTTGATTGCATAACATGCGATATTCAATCTTTGTCTAAGTTCCATCATATTTCTTAATGTAGAAGCATAATCATTCATAGCTTCTAACATTTTTTCAGGGTCAACCATTGATTCTGTATTTTCGTGGTTGTCCACTTTTTCTTCCTGATATTTTTGTACTAGCATTTTGTCAATGTAATCTTCAGCGCCAACGCCCATGTGGTGTCCTCCCTATTGATTTTTAATCATCCTGTTCCTGTAAATATGTATCCTAGATATTCCTTATATATCTATAAAGTTTTTTTGATTATCAAAATTGCCTTTTTTGAAACTTTTTCTTTACATTTGTTTACATTTTAGCAATTTTAAATATTGAGGAGTATTTAATGTAAATCTATGGATGTTATTAACAGTTATAAGAGTTATAAAAAATACTTGCCTGAATATGCTCAATGGCGTGATAAACAGGACTTGGAACGAGAGAGAAGACTTGAATATTTAAATAAAAATCCTGATAAAATGAACTCCGAAGATATTGAGCGCGGGAAAATTTTATTGCGAGCAATTGATGTTATGGATGAGTATTCTCAGTCAAATGCAGAGGATATGGAAGTTGCAACGGATTTTGCAATTGGTCAAGTGGTCGGTCTGGCATCAATGGCCGGTACATTTGGCGGTTTCGCGTTGGGTCAGGTTAAAGGAGTCCAAAAATTTATATCAAAATTTGTTAAAGACCCGCTTAAATGGCAGCTTGTGCTAAATATAATACCATCTCTTGTTGGTACTACAATCGGTACACTTGCAGCTTTTCCTGCAATAATTTGGGCGACTAAAGCAAAAGTCAGCGCTTCAAGAAAAGGACGTTTTGAAGCGATGAATAAGGATTTACAAAATCCCGCACTTTTTGCTGTTTTGACACCTGAACAACAGAAAAAAGTTGATGAACGGGCAAAAGATATTGAGCTTGAAGACCGAGAGAAAAAACGACTTGAACAAAGGAAAAAATTTAGTCTAAATCCGGCAGAATCATTCAGAACTCTGAAAAAATGCTACAAAGGTGACAGCACTTATAAAGAACAAAAAGCGGCATTTGACAAAAAATTTCAGGAAAATAAGGAAAATTTTAATCAGAAATTAAGCGAAGAACAAATAAGAAATGCAAAACGTGATCAGCAAATTTTAGCAGAAATGGTAAGACGATTGGATGTCGCATCTCAAGACTATGCCGAAAATACAGAACTGGCGACAAATACAGTTACTACTTTAGCACTTGGTACAGGTGGCCTTGTAGGTTGGCTTTCCAATAAAATAATTAGTGGGCTGAAAATTAAAGGAGGCGGTGCCGTAAAAGCTATTCCTTATGTTATAGGTGCAGCTATTCCTTTAGCTATAGGTATTTACGTTGCAAAACTTCAAAAGCAGGCATCTCGTATAGGAAGATTTAAAGCCAAACAGGAAATGTTAAACAATCCTGCAGAACTTGTTTACGTTGATTCAAAAGATACTGCAGCAAGTAATATTAAATATGTTGAACGTAAGAAAAAACCTAACATGTTTATGTTTCTCAAGCAGCTAATAAAAGATAATAAAGAATATACTCAATATTTGAAAAACGAAGGTGAACTTGAATTAAAACGTCATAAAGCTGTTGAAAAACTTAAACTTACAGATGAACAAATACATCGGGCAAAAGTTCTTCAAAATAATGTGTTCAAAACCTTTAATACTGTGGATGAAAAATCGCAAACCTATTCGGAAAGCGTTGAAGCGATGGGAGAATCTATTAAACAAGGGGTTGCATTTATTGGTAGTACGGTGGCTACGGTTTTTTCTTTGCGTAATATTTATAAAACATTAGATAATATTGCTACTCAAGAAAGTACAAAAAAACAAAACTCGGTTATTAAAGCGGTGTCAAAAACACTAACTCCGTTTATATGGGCTGTTCTTCCAATTATTGCTGTTGATATTTATACAACAAAAGCTCAGAAAAAAGCATCACGTGTTGCGGATATGCTTGCATTAAAAGAACTTGGTGATTACAGACACTATGCTGATTATGCAAGGGAACAAAAACTGCCACAAGTCCAAAATTCAACAAATATGCTTGAAAAATTTAAAAATGTTAAATAAAATATTTTAATTAACAAAAAATATTTTTTTGGATTATTATATATATAGTAGAAATTAGGAAATAAGGTCATGACACAAGCAAATAAAGAAGAAAAAGTTATTGGTATCCCCCGCGCTATGTCGTTTTACAACAATTACCCGTTCTATTACGGATTTTTTAACGATTTGGGTATAAAAATTATATTATCGGATGTTACTACAAAACAGACAATGTCAGAAGGTGCAGGGCTTGTTGTTACGGAAACCTGCCTCCCGATAAAAGTTTATATTGGTCATATATTAAATCTTTTGAATAAAGGTGTGGATAAAATTTTTGTTCCGTCACTTCAATCTATTGACAATAAAATCTACAATTGTTCTAAAATCAGAGGGTTGCCTGATTTGGTCAGAAATGTTGTAAAACAGCCGTTTACGATGATTGAGGCAACATTGGATAAATCCGAAAAACATCAAGGTTTGTACGAGTTTTTGGCAGAAGCGGTGAAACCTTATGGAATTACTGATATGAATGTCATCAAGCGTGCATCGAAAGCAGGCTGGAGATGTTACAATAATTTCCATGTTATGACAAAATCCGGTATGCCTTATTCAAAAGCATTGAGTTATGCTCTGCAGGGTAAAGTTGTTATTGCCAATAAAACGAAAGAATATCCGATTTCTATTGCTCTTGTCGGTCATGGATACAATATTTATGATGAAAGAGTTTGCATGAAGGTTTTGGATAAACTTGAAAAAATGGATGTTGAGGTTTGTACTTCACTTCAGTTATCTTCAGAACAATTAGATGAAGGTATTGCAAGTTTGGGTAATGAAAAATATTGGGCGAATGAAGATGAAATGACGGGTTCGGCAGGACATTTTCTGAAAGATAACAAAGTTGACGGAGTTATTACAATCACTGCGTTTGGGTGTGGACCGGATTCTTTGATGGTAGAAAGAATTACTCGTCGCGCAAAACAGTTTAATAAACCGTTGTTAAATCTTACAATTGATGAACAAACTGGTGAAGCCGGATTTGTCACTCGATTGGAAGCGTTTGTTGATATGTTATTCCGTAAAAAACGCGCAAGTATTGTTAATAAATTAAATATAAAAGAAAACCAAAGTGAGTTTTCTCCAAATATTGAATTTATAGAAACAAAATAATAAAATAATCAATTTATAAAAACCCGTAAGGCTTATTCTTACGGGTTTTTAGCATGCTTAATTTCATATAAATCATGCCAAAATTTGTTGCAGTAATTTTTAATTGTCAAACAAAATTTGTGAAAATTTTTACAAGATTTCATTAAATTTTCTTCATTAAGATTTAATAACACGAATTTTTCCTTACAAATACTAGGGGCATGGTCAAATGTAAAATTTTGATAAAATTTTTTTACTTGATATCCTCAATCTTTAGGTCTACATTAGTATACATAAGGAAAGCCGAATTAAAAATCAAAGGCTACCGGATGAGTGGAAGGGTTAAGTTACTGAGAGGTAACAAAAAGTACAAAAGAATAAAAGTTGGACGTAAAGAAACAGAGGTGATGGTGAAGTAGTCCATTTAGGGAAAAAGAGATTATTGAGGTAAAAGTTTAAAAACTGTAGATTAGGGATATTTTATTTTATTATCTAAACTAAAGATTGTATATATGGTTTATTACGGGAGTAGGTAAAGACTTAGAAAAGAGAGTTAGTAAGGATAGTTGTAAACTTTTTACTTGGCTTGCGCTTGCATAAGTGCAGGCTTTTTTATATTATAAAATTATGAATGAACTTGAGCCTAAAAAAGTTATTGCATTGATGTCAGGAACTTCGTGTGACAGTATAGATGCGGGTTTATGTGAAGTATATCCTGACAAAACAGTAAAACTTATACACGGTATAAATTATAAATATCCGGAGCATATCAGGGCAAAAATCTTTCAATTTTTTAGGGGAGAGGGTTCCATTAAGGATATTTGTCAAATGAATTTTGCTGTGGGTAAATGTTTTGCTCAGGCTGCAAAAGTTTTAATTGATGAATTCGGAAAGCCTGATTTTATTTCCAGTCATGGGCAAACTATTTATCATTATCCGTTTGATGAATTTTTAGATGGAATAAGTTTGAAAAGTACGTTTCAAATAGGTGATAGTTCTGTTTTGTCATACGACACGGGATGTTTAGTTATTTCAAATTTTCGGGAAGCGGATATTGCGGCGGGCGGTCAGGGTGCTCCGTTGGTATGTTTTGCTGATGAAAAATGGTTTAAGCATCGTGATAAAAATTATGCAATTCAAAATATTGGCGGTATATCAAATGTAACAGTAGTTTCAAGGGATTATGACACTTTTGGTTTTGATACAGGAACGGGCAATATTTTTATTGATTACTGCATGCAAAAGTATTTTCAACAGTCTTATGATAAAGACGGCGAGGTTGCAGCTTCCGGTATTGTATCGGATACATGGCTGGAGTGTTTGTTACAAGATGAATACTACTTTATGGAGCCTCCAAAAACGACGGGCAGGGAATATTTTTCAAGTGCTTATATTGAAAATATGTTAAAGTTCGCGCCGGAAAACCCTGCAGATATTGTTGCAACGGTTACGGCATTAACTGCAAAGACAATAGCTCAGAGTTATGAAAGATTTGTATATCCTAATGTCGGTATTCATGAGGCGGTAATCTGTGGCGGTGGGGCTTATAATAAGACTTTGATGAAATTTTTGAGGACGTATTTGCCGTCGTATATAGATTTGAAAACTTGTGAAGATTATGCTATTTCAAATAACTTTAAAGAGGTAATGGCATTTGCGCTTTTGGGGTATTGTGCATATTATGGAATCCCAAATAATCTGCCGTGTTGCACCGGCGCAGCAAAACGAGTTGTAATGGGTAAATTGACTAAGGTTTAAGTCTTAGTTTAAGTATATAATTGTAAACAAATGTTACAAATAATCCTTTTTGTGAAATTTGGTTTTGAAAAAATACTTTATATCTCTGAGAGCAAAAAATATAAGGAGACGAGAGATGGCATTTTTAGCATTGGCAAGTCAAAAAAGTTTATTGACTTTGCAGAAAAATTTTTTACAGTATCAGTATGTATCAATTCAGAACCAAATTCAGTATGCAACTGCAAGAATGACTGAAGTTGAAAGAAGACATGCAGATTCTGAAGATGATTATACGGAAGATGCTGATTACATTTACTATGAAGATTTAAGTGATCAATTAGAAACCGAAAAAGATTCGTTGGATTCTCAATTGACTGCGATTGAAAACGAAATTTCAGGTTTGAAAACACTTGTAAACAACAATATCAAATCAAGTTGTACATTGAACTTAATTGGTTCATAGTAAACATTTATAAGCTTTTTTCAAACAGTTCTACGGTGTTAAGCATCAATGACGTGATTGTCATTGGTCCGACGCCGCCAGGAACAGGTGAAATGTATGAGCAGATTTGGGACGCGCTATCAAAATCTACGTCTCCGCGGGTTTTTCCGTTTTCATCTTTGAAAATTCCCACATCTACTACTACACAATCAGATTTTAATATTTCCCCTTTTATAATATTTTTTCCCGCTGCTGAAATGATTATATCAGCAGTTTTTGTTATTTGTGCAAGGTTTTTTGTTTTGCTGTGACACATTGTAACCGTTGCATTCCGTTTTAAAAGCATTTGTGCCATAGGTCTGCCGACAATGTTTGAACGACCTATCACAACTGCGTGTTTACCTTCTATTTCAATATTATATTCATCCAAAAGTAATAAAATCCCTTTAGGAGTACAAGGATATACAATAGGTTCTTCTCCCGAAAATAGTCTGCCAAAATTGTATGGTGTGAAACCGTCGACATCTTTTTGAGGTGAGATTGCGTCAATAATATTCTCTTTTGAAATATGTTCCGGTAACGGTAATTGTACTAAAATTGCTGTTACAGAATTATCATTGTTCAATTCCTCTATCTTTGAGAGGAGTTCATTTTCTGTGACGTCTGCGGGATAATTTATAACTTGAGAATTTATTCCGAGCTTTTCGGCTGTTTTTTTCTTGTTGTTAACATAGATTTTACTTGCCGGATTATCGCCCGCTAAAATAACAACCAATGTCGGCTTTGTTTGAAACTTTTCAACTTTTGATTTCAAACTTTCCAGTATTTTTTCTCTTAATTTTTTCCCGTCAAGTATTTGTGCCATAAGTCCTCTATTGTTTTGCCTGTGGAAGATTAAGTCTGAAATAGAATTCTTTTATTGCATCTTGAACAACTTTTGAATTTCTTGATATCGAATTGTTTTTTAATTCCTCATCATAAGGAATAACTCCGAGTATATCAAGATTGTATTTTTTTAAAAGTTCATAAACTGATGCAAGGTCGCTGTTGTCAACTTTATTGATTACGACCCCAAGCTGTGTACCTGCAGCGTATTTTGAACTAAATTCTTCAATACGGTTTGCCAAATGTGCTGATTCTTCCGTTGGATTTGCAACAATTATTGTAGTATCTACTTCGCAATCAACAAGCTGGTTTAGATATTTCAAATCAAATTCGCAGTCAAAGATTACAATATCATACCGATTGATAAGTTTGTTAACTGCGTCGTTGATTAGTTTTGTAATCGGGCATCTGCAATCTTTTGACCCAACAAACCAAGAAACTATGATATCAATATTATCATCTATCGGAACAACAATATCTTCCATTGCCCATTCGATAAATTCTTGTTTTGTCATATCTTCGGGAATTCCGGTTTTGTATTCGTGTTTTCCGCTTCTGATACCATAAATTGTGTTTCTTATATCAAAGCCGAAACTGTGTCCTAATTCACCGGACAAATCATTATCAAACAACAGAATTGATTTTTCAGGAAACATCTCCTTCATAATTTGCATAAAAGCTTTTACAATTGTTGTTTTACCGCTTCCGCTTTTACCTGTTACAGCCAGTTTTGTTGTCAAATCTATAACCTCTTTTTAAAATAGTGTGATAATCTCTAAGTTGTGTAATTGTCTTTTGAAACTTTGTTTTTTAAAGCCCTTGCCCCGAAATATGAGGTATTTAGAGATTTATCTATATCAAGTTTCTCATCAATATCTGTTTTAGTCAAATAGTTTATAATTTGATAATAAATATGTATAAAAAAAGAAGGTGAACTTAATTAAGTGGACCTTCTTTTTTATAGTCTTTGTAAGAATTTCTTTAGAATTATTCAGCAGTTTCTTCTGTTGATTCTTCTTCAATAGATTCTTTAAGTACTTCTGAAGCAGTAACTGAAACTGCTAATTCGCATTTAACTTTTGAAGTTAATTTGATTAACATAGTGTAGTTACCGATTCTGTTGATTGGAGCATTCAAAGAAACAGATTTTCTGTCAACTTCGATACCTGCTTGAGCTTGTAATTCTTCGGTTAATTTTTTAGTTGTGATTGTACCGAATAATTTACCTGATTCACCGGCTTTTGCAGAAAGTTTAAGTTCTGCAAATTTGCCGATAGCTTCAGCTTTTTCCAATGCTTCTTGGTGTAATTTTTCTTGTTTAGCTTTAATTCTTGCTATATTTTTTTCTCTGTTTGCTAATGCGCCTTCTGTAGCGATTTCAGCAGCGCCTTGAGGAAGTAAAAAGTTTCTTGCGTAACCGTCTTTAACGTTGATTACGTCACCTACTTCACCTAAATTTTGTACTTCTTTTTTCAGTATAACCTGCATTTTTATTCTCCTTTTCTATTTATATTTCTTTGCATGTGGCTTTAATGTACTACAAACATAACCGCTTGTCGATAGTTTTTGTAATTTTGTTAACTTAATTCAAAATTTCCCTAATTGTCGGATTTTTATATTTGTCGTTCGGTTTAATTTGTGTTGAAAGGAGAAAGTTATGCAATATTTAGATTTAAAACTTCACGCATTGGATGAACACGGAGATAAAAAGGAATTTAAGCTGTCAGATTTTAAGGGTAAAAACATTGTTTTGTATTTTTATCCGAAAGACGAAACACCTATATGTACGGAGGAAGCGGTCAAGTTTAATGAGGCATTAGACAAGTTTCCAAAAGATACTGTTGTAATTGGTGTTAGCGCGGATGATGTAGAGTCCCATTTGAATTTTATGGAAAAACTCGGGCTTAAATTTAAGTTGTTAAGTGATAAGGAACACAAGTTGAAGGCTGCGATTGAAGACTTTGTAAAACGTAATTTTAAATATGACAAACTTGCCGAACGGGCAACCGTGATTATAAATAAAGATGGTCATATTGCAAAGGCGTGGTGTGATGTAGATGTGAACGGGCATGTTGAAGAAATTATTGAATACTTGAATAATCAGGGATAATACGCGCAGTAACTTGCTTTGTAAGATTGATAGCGTGTAACAAGTGAAATAAAAAGGTTGTGGTTTTAAAATCTCAACCTTTTTTACTCTGTGACGGTGATTAAATTCTGTTTTTGTTTTTTTAATCCCTATAAAGAAAAAGAAGATATATGGTTATTTCCCTTTATAAATTATTATTATCCATTGAGGAGGAACGTATAATTTTGTTGCACCTAATGTAGACTGTCTGTGGTAAATTACCTTTTTGTCATTTTTAAAAGATTCAACATTGTGTTTGGATAATTTGGGATAGTAATGAAAATATACATCTATCCAGAACTCAAGATAGTCAACACCTTCCGGAAATGGCGGCGGTGGGTTGTTGATAATAATTTCCTTTACATATTCAATAAATTTGGGCATATTTTTCTGCATTAGCCTATGATAGATTGGGTGAGTGTATTCACCGGGGGAGTAATATCCCGGATAACATAATGCCCAAGATGCCTGTGGTTCTTCGACAATACTGCCGTCGGAGCGTATTTTGAATACGTATTGAATAGCATAATCTGTGCGTTTGGTAAAGAATTTTTCAGGGGTAAAAGCGTCTTCAAGTTGCTTCTGATAAGCCTTAAAATAATTTTCGTATTCAGGGTAATCAACGGGGCTGTAAAGTCTTTTGTCTCGGGGTAAGAACTTTGCGCTTGCGCATTGATAACTTCCTGCTATTAAAGATAGCATTAACAAGATAGAAACTAAGCTACACTTTCTTAAATTGAAAACTCCCATATATCTCCTAAATATCCTTTATATGTAAGCTAAAAAATTTTAACTTTAGTAGGATTGATACTTTTAGTTCTAATTAATGATATATAGAGTATATCATATCGTTGCATGTTATGTCAATAGTTGGTTTTTCGCTTTCTAATTATATTATCCGCCTATCATAATCAGGCTTAACCAAATAAACATAATTCCCGACATAATGCCGATAATTGATAAGTGCCAGTTGCCATATTCTTTTGCAAGCGGTAAAAGCGTATCAAATGAGATGTATGTCATAATTCCCGCAACTGCAGCCATTAAAACGCCAACCATAATTTGTGGCATGAATAATCCGAAAATAACCATACCAAATAGTGCGCCTATCGGTTCGGTTATCCCTGAAAGTGCAGCATATAGCATTGCGTACCGTTTTTTACCCGTTGCGTGATATATTGGAAGTGCAACGGCAATACCCTCAGGAATGTTGTGAATTGCAATCGCAAACGCAACAGGAATTCCAAGAGCTAAGTCCTGTGTGGTTGTTAAAAATGTTGCCATACCCTCAGGGAAATTGTGAATACAAATTGCAATTGCAGTCATAAAGCCTGCTCGTTTTAATTTGTAATGATTATGTTTGCTGATTTCCGCATCGTCAGGATGTAAAAGTTCTTCTGTGTCAACGTGATCAGGCAGAAAATAGTCAATTAATACAGAAATTGCCAAACCGATTATAAATCCTAAGTATACCATCCAACGAAATGCGTGTGGAAAGTTTGGTTGGAGCAGTTTTTCAGAGTTTGGAATAATATCAACAAGAGATATGAAAATCATTACTCCGGCAGAAAACCCAAGTCCGAGTGATAATGTTTTTAAATTATTTTTCTTTGTGATAAACGCAATAGCTCCGCCGATTGCTGTTGTCAGTCCGGCTAACATAGTGAGGCTAAATGCGATTCCAAAATTATTCTGTATATTCATATATTTTCCCTGCTCAATTATATTATCACAAATATAAAAAACAATAATTTTTATCGGTTTTAAAATTTTTCTTGCAAAAAGCCATGACTTTATTGTGTAGCATGTAATACAGCCATTTTGATAAGCGAGATTATGAAGAAATGTTAAGCTAGATGCGACTTTTGCCTAATCGCTGAAATCATGTCACTGACATGGTTTCAGCCCTTTTTTAATTCTTGTGTTTTGTTACAAAATAAATATTTTGGACAAGCTCAAAAACTAGAGTACAATTAAATTATGCTCATATCGAGCTGTTTCTTGTAGAGGTGAAATAATGTACGAGACAGTCAAAGGCAATCTTTTACGGATACAAGAAGAAATTGCACCTTGTAAACCCAGAATAATTGCAGTAACGAAGTATTTTGACGAAAATGCGTTATATGCCGCTTATGATGCAGGCATTCGCGATTTCGGAGAATCACGAGTGGTTGAGGCTTCACAAAAGATTGCTAATTTAAGTAATGAAGTCAAAAACAATTCGAAGTTTCATTTTATCGGTCATTTACAAACCAATAAGGTTAAACAGGCTGTGAAAGTTTTTGAATATATACACTCGCTGGATTCGTTAAAGTTGGCAGAATGTATTTCGCAGAACGCGTTGGAGATAGGTAAAGTCCAAAAAGTTTTGGTACAGATTAACAATGCGGGAGAAGAACAAAAATTCGGATTTTCAAAACAAGATGTGTTTAATGTTTTTCCGGATTTGCAAAAGCTGGCAGGAATACAGATAGTCGGTGTAATGAATATGGCACCGTTTGCGGCAACCGAACAAGAACTTGAGAGTCTGTTTGGGGAGATAGTTCAAATTAGGGATAGTTTGAGGGAAATGTATAACTGCAATCTTGAAGAAATATCAATGGGGATGAGTCGGGATTATAAAATTGCGGCGCAGCAAGGTTCAACAATGCTTAGGGTAGGTAGAAAGTTATTTGAGTAGGATAAACGGAGGAAAAAGCGGTGGCAGCAATAGCAGATAGTTTCAAAAAAGTTGTAGATTTCGTAATGGATAATTTTCGTGGTGAAGATGATCCGTTCGTTGATATAAATGATCCGGATTATGATGGTGACGGATATGATTACGTTGAAGACGGTAATGCAGTAAGAGAAGTAGCTCCTTCTTATGAACCGCTTCAAAATATCACAAAACACGAATCAAAAGTTTTAAGTCATCCGAGTGCAAACAGAGGCGGTAATGAAGTTGTTGTAATTGAACCGCGTTCATTTGATGATGCTGCTACTATTGTTCAACATTTGAAAGACAGAAAGATTGTAATGTTAAATCTTCATCTTTTAGATAAAGAACAATCACAAAGAACAATTGATTTTGTTTGCGGTGCATCTCAAGCACTTAACGGCAATCCTAAAAAAGTTGGTGATTTAGTATTTGTTTTTGCTCCGAGCAATGTAACTCTATCTGCTGATACTAATTCCCAACAAAGCAAATTTAATGATTCATTGTGGAGAACATCTTTACAATAGAATGATTTTGGTATGAGAAGAGAGATAGTTTAGATAAACAAGGCAGCATTATTGCTGCCCTTTTTTTATGTGGAAACTTCCTTCCGGTGCGGGAATTTACCTGTTTTGTATCATTAAATATATTTGTGATAAGATGTATTTATAAATATAAATTGAGAGTTGGTATTATGATTTTTGATAAAGAAAAACTTATTTCAAGTATAAACAAACTTGCTCAGTCAAAGGTTCTCATTGTTGGGGATTTGGCATTAGATGAGATGATATATGGTGATGCAGAGAGAATTTCACGTGAGGCACCCGTATTAATTTTGCAACATACAAAAACAAAGTTAATTTTGGGTGGAGCATCAAACGCTGCACATAACGTGGCAACATTAAACGGAGGTAAAGTTGCGGTTATAGGTGTTAGCGGAGATGATTATTACTCAGAGCTATTGTTTGATACTTTTGACAGGGCTAATATTGATTGCTCAAAAATTGTAAAAGATAAAACTCGGAAAACAATTGTCAAAACAAGAATTTCCGGCTCAATAACGACTTCTATTACACAACAGATTGTGAGAGTTGATAGGCAGTCTAAAGGTGATATTTCACCGGAAACGGAAGAAAAAGTTATTAAAAATATTGAAAAGTTGTTGCCTGAATATGATGCGGTTGTGCTTTCAAATTATCATATCGGAACGTTGACAAAACGTGTAATTGATTTCACAATCGGGTTAGCAAATGAATTAGGTAAGGTTGTTGTTGTAGATGCTCAAAGGGATTTGGGAACATATAGAAATGTAACATCAATGACCCCTAATCTTCCTGATACGGAAAAGTCGGTTGGCTTTAAAATTGAAAGTGAACAGGAATTAAAACTTGCGGGTAAAAAATTGTTGTCTGAAACAAATGCAAAGGCTGTTTTAATTACTTGTGGAGCTGACGGTATGTATGTAGCAGAACCGAATGATAAATATACTAAAATTCCTGTATTTAATAAATCGGAAGTGTTTGATGTGACAGGTGCGGGTGATACGGTTACTGCTGTTTATTCGTTGGCTTTGGCAGCGGGTATTGAGCCTGTTTATTCGGCTATTATTGGAAATGTTGCGGCAAGTATTGTTGTAAGACAATTCGGGTGTGCGACTACAACTGTTGAAGAACTGATTTCGGCAGTAAATGATTTAAAGATTTAATTAAGGAGAAATTCTATGGATAAATTAAAAGAACTAATAAAAAAAATCAGAATAGTTGATTTTATTATAGTTGCTTGTGTGATTATCGCTTTGGTTGTAGGATTTGTAACTTATAAAGGATTTAGACAAACCGCAGATAAACAGATTGAAGCGACTTCAAACATTGTGTTCAAAGTTTATATGAGGGGTGTAACTTTCTCAGGTTCTGAAATTCCTATTAAGAAAGGTGAAAAAACATTTATTAGTATAAGAAATGTTCCTTATTCAGATTTGGAAATTTTGGATGTCAAAGCTGACAGAAGAAAAATTGTTCTGCCTACTTTAAATTCCAAAAAAGTTGTAATTGTTGTTGAAGATGTTGCACAACCTGATTTATATGATGTTGTTGTGACTCTGACAGATAAAGCAAAAATTACAAAAGACGGAGCTGTTGTCGGCGGAAATAAAATAAAACTTGGGTTGCCGATAACATTAGAAGGAGCGGATTACAAGTTTACAGGTTCAGTATCAGACCTTAAAGTTATTGATGCGGTTGTTGATGAGACTGTGAATAAAGATATGAATACTACGGATGATGTTCAATAAGTTTTTTGGATTTTTTCAGGATAAATTAAATTTTGTATATGAAAATAGTTTATTTTTGCAAAATGTTGATAAAATAATTTTGTTATTCATTTTGTTAACTTTTGCGGGTTCAACTTTTATGAACTCTGATGCAATCGGCTTTTTGGCTTTGATTGTTATTTTTCTTACTTTTGTTAAAATGCTTTTTAAAAAAGGTGAGATTGTTGAGTTTAAAAATTTTGAAATTTGGCTTGTTGCTTATTTTATGATAGTTGTAATCAGTCTTTTTGGATCAACATTGTTTGCATTAAGTTTGAAAGGATTTTTTAAGACTTTTGTTTATATAGGATTTTATTTTTCACTTGTTCAGTATTTGAAAAATAATCGTGATAAAATCGTTTGGCTTATTGCTGCAATTGCATTATGTACGGCATATGAATCTATAATCGGTTTTTTACAGACTTTTATCAAACCTGAAGCTATTTCAACTTGGCAAGATACTTCAAGAATAAACCCTGAGGATGTAATATCCAGAGTATACGGAACACTAAAACCGTTAAACCCAAATCTTTTTGGCGGATATTTGGTCTGCGGTTTTCCTGCAATTTTGGGTTCTGTATTTTATTTTGTTACAGAAAAACATTTTAAATCAGCTATTGTATCTTGTATATTAACGGTAATAAGTATTTATACGATATTTCAAACAGGTTGTCGCGGAGCATACCTTGCATTAATGTTGATATTTGGTTGTGTATTTTTAATCTCCGCAAAATTCTTTTGGAAAACTTACAAAAAGTTATACATAACTTTGATTTCCGGAGTTTGTACGTTATTTATATTTGCTCTTACATTTGTAAATTCTTTAAGACTTCGTTTTCTGTCTATTTTTGCAATGAGAAGTGATTCATCTAATTCTTTCCGATTTAATGTTTATCATTCTGCAATAGAAATGTTTAAAGATAATTGGCTTTTGGGAATTGGTGTCGGCAATAAAAATTTCCGTGAAATATACGGATTGTATATGAAAACCGGTTTTGATGCGTTAAGTGCTTACAATATTTATCTAGAAACTGCGGTAGAAAGTGGAATTTTTGCTTTAATGGCGTTTTTGGGATATTTGTTTTTATTATCCAAAGAAGCCGTGCAGTTCATATTGCAGTCAAAAAATACGCAACATATAATATTTGTTGCTGTTGCGTCAGTTGCGATTTGGGCAGTAATGTTTCACGGATTAGTTGATACGATTTATTTCAGACCTCAATTGCAGTTTATGTTTTGGACATTTGCCGCTGTAATATCTGTACTTACGCATTCAAAAGCTCAAGCTTAGCAAAAATATCCCGGAAATCCCATTCCACAGTAGCCTCCGAATGTCGGCATCATCGGCGGCATGCAACTGTAACAATTGAAAAACATCCACGGAGAAAAATTAGCGCTCAACAGTCCCATTGTTCCGAATTGGTTTGCCTCGTTGCTTCCGTATCCTGCGTACATGTTTATTGTATTGCCGACAGGATTGCCCCAACGCTGCATTCCGTATGCAACCTCATTACGTGCAACTCCGTTCATCATATTTCCGAAGAAATTGAATTGAGCTTGTTGCGGTGATACACCATTGCTTCTTTGCGTCATATAACTGTTCATCGAAGCAAGTGTGCAGTTGATATTGCTTAGTATTCGCATGTTTTCAGCGAAACCCATGTTGAATCCTCTTGTTTAGTACTGTTATATATATAAAGTATTATTTGCATGAATAATTGCCAAATTTCCCATATATTATTAAAATTATTCTTTGATGTATTATATAACTTTTTTT
>CAMGGL010000009.1 GCA_946055575.1 uncultured Candidatus Melainabacteria bacterium | reverse complement strand
CGGTCAGACGTTACTCTGCCGACACCCCGAATAATCCAAGACAATTTCAGGATCTATTTAGATACAAAGGTAAAACGCATATGTCATCCTTGAAACACCCATGTCATCCTGAATTTGCGGATTTTCGGTAGGGCGACGACGAAGTCTAGCCCGTAAGGTGTCGGTCAGACGTTACTCTGCCGACACCCCGAATAATCCAAGACAATTTCAGGATCTTGAAACATAGCAAAGGCCCCTCTCCTATCTTAAGAGTGGGTAGAATTTTATATTTATGGCACTCTTAACTCATTTTGAATTTTTAATATTTTGTAAAATTTTTATAATGTGTTATACTTTTGGTATCGTCGGAATTAAGGAGAGGTGTCCGAGCGGCTTAAGGTGTGGACCTCGAAAGTCTATGTGAGCGAAAGCTCACCGTGGGTTCAAATCCCACCCTCTCCGTTTTTAAGTCCGCAAACTGAGAATCAGTGCAGATATAAATTTGAGGAACCGCCCTGCGTGGGCGGTTTTTATAATTTGACTTGCAGTTTGAGAAAAAGTGGCAGATATAATGAGAATTATTAAATTTGGTGCAAAAAATTGCACCCTTGCTTAGTTTTTGTTGGGCAGGTATGCCCAACCTACAAGCTTGCAGTTTGAGAAAAAATGTCAGGTGAAATGAGAATTATATTGTCGGTTTGGTAAAACCGACCTACTTACTTAGATGTTTTATTAGATTTATAACATTGATATCCAATCGTTTCCATTCCAGTATCTGATATCTGCAATATCATCTTTTGTATAAGACGGAACCTGATAGTGCTGAGTTTCAGGTTTGAATTCTACTATACCTTTTGTAAAACTTTCATGATATCCTCCGTCACTATCCTTAACCTTAAAAGTAATTCTATATTTCGGTTCCCCGTAAAAAATTTCGTGATAATTTGGGTTTGTCGTAATATCAACACATTGTCGGTTATACCTTGCAAGTGAATTTTTACTTACAATTACTTCTCCCTTTAGAGCCCTTAATAATTCTTCTTCTCCGACAATTCGGTAAAAAGTTCTGGTAGGATAAGCTCGCCAAAGTTTTTCATATTCTTTTTGTCTTTGGCTATGATAGGCTTCTTCCGCCGCAGCAATTTCTTTCCCTTTTGCAATGGATTTCCTTGTGTCGGAGAGTGAAACAATTACGTTATCCTGAATATACTTCAAATCCCTTTGTTCTAAAAAGGCTTGTATATTTTCTCTGTTTGCAGGTGATCCATCCAAGAACGTATTTAATTCCTTAACAAGTTGCTCATCTCCGGTAATTTTTTTACCTCTAAAGTCAACAAATAATCTTTTACCGTTTTGCCACAATGAGAAAGTGTTATCAATTTTATCAGTAAAAATTTGACCATTTACAATTCTGTCTTTGAGAATACTAACTATTTCACTTTCACCGCCTGCTATATGCGAAGATGTGACGGATTCAAAGTCAAGGTATCCGTTTCCGTTTACCTCGGTTTTTGACGGAAAAAGTTCCCTATATTCAAGTAAAACATCTTTGCTTAATTTCTGTTCTTCGTTCAATGTTGAATTTAACACTGATAAATGTCTTTTTGCTCCGGAAGATAACAAAACTTCATCGCATTTTTGCGGGAATTTTTCAATAGAACTTTCAAAACTCAAAAGTGTTTCGTTAACCGCTTTGTTTTCGGAAAACAGATTAACTTTATAACTGGGAGCATTTGCCAGTGCTTCAGCCATTTTTTTATCCGTAGATGATGAAAACAAACGTTTTCCAATTGTTATACATTGCCTTAAAACTTTCAACCCTAAATCCTTTCCTTATTTATATAAAAAATATTTAATCAAATAAATTGCTGATGCAGATATACTTTATTAAGAAATATTAAAATTTAACCAGTAGGGTGCAATTTTTTGAACCCTACTGGTTAAGGTTGGGCACGTGTGTCATCCTGAACTCGTTTCAGGATCTTTAAACATAGACAATTTCAGGATCTTTTAGTTTGTTATTGGCAGACTAAAGTCTAAACTACTTGCTCCAAACCAATTTCGTTCAAAAACTAAGCCAGAAAAGATTTGAAGAAGTTTCCTATGCGGTCGCCAAAAGCGTATGCTTCTTCTTCGATTAAACTATTTCTATATTTTTCACTGCAAAATCCCAAAGAATTCATATATTCATAGTTTTTCATAGCTTCCAGATATTCATGCGCCTTTTTACCATGTATAGAATCTGCCTTAAACTTAGGCATTTTTAATACCTCCGCAAAGCTTTCTTCAATCTGCGGAATTATTTTTTTTGCGGTATTTTCAGTTGCTCTTTGGATAAATTCTTCACCTTTACCTGCTTCAAGCGCCTTTTTATAACTGTTTTTAAACCTAATATCAAAACTGCCTTTCTTAATTGCATTTCTAACTTGAGATTCTGCAATTGCTCGAGCGTATTGTTCAACACTTATTCCTTCCGTACGTAAAATAGTTGAATATTGTTCACAATGTTTTAGCTCGTGAGCTATTAAATTCAATTGCTGTTCCTTTGTTAATCCATTCAAAAATCCTTTAGTATAGTCAATTGAATTTTTAATCGGAGAATATCCGCCTTTTACGCTCAATACCCCGTCTGCGCCTTCTATAATAATATTTTTAGGAGCAATCCCGTTTAGTCCCATTTGTTTTACCATATTTTCATAAGCTTCAGAAACAAATTCACGACCGCTTTTACCTTCCAAATTTGCAAAAATAACTCTATATTCTTCCGGCACTTTTTCTAATGCATTTGCTACTTTTTGCGCTGTTCGAGGTTTTACAACTTCTGTTTTAGGAGCTTTTGTTTCAACAGGTTTAAATTCAGGCGTAGAAATATGTAATTTTTTCAACAAAGACTTAGCCTTATCTTTTGCTCCTGCATAGGATTCACGAAAATATAATTTTAACCACTCGGTTTTGGTTTTTGGTAAAGCTTCAATAGCTTTTTGTGTTCCCTGTTCTATAGACTCGTTTAGCATTTGTATCATTTGTTCAGATACTCTATTTGCAATGCCTTCAGCTCCGCCAACTTGCCTCATTCCACGTTGATACCCGCGATATCCCGCAAAATTAGCAATAACCTCTGCACCTTTTTGGGCACCTAAGTTTTCAAAACACCTTTTATCAAAAGCATTCAATGCTTTACGCTGTGTATTTGGACTGAGCTCGGCAACATACTCCGCTGCGCGTCCCAAATCACCATTTTGTACAATCGCTTTATAAAGATAATTACAAGCTTTTTTAACAATTCTTACTTTCATAACTTTTACCAAACCTTTTCTTTTACCATAAATATATAAAGTATTTTTTTATGACAAAATTGATACTGTATAAAAATTGGACTTAACAAATTGAAATAAATAACTTGTAGCATTGATAAAAATATGATATACTACACAAGTAATAGTAAGATAAAGGTGTGTATATGCTTGTTAGTTTAATGTCAAAATTGAATGCAATTTCGCTTAAAAGTAATGCTCAATACGCAATGATGCAAAATCATTCTAATATGATGAATGCTATTCAATCTCCGACTTTTGGGGCTTTGAGTTTGAGAGACGCTCATCTTGCCGATATGAATTTCGGAATGAATAATGACTACTATCAAACACTTTACCTGCTGACATCTGCTCAAGAAAAAGCTGCCGCGCAATTGCTAAATCACCAAGCACAGAATTACAAAATTTCATATATTGCGTAATTTTTCACACGTCCACCGCGACCGTTAGTCTGTAGGTCGGATTTACTGAAGCCGACAACAAAATTTCTCCTTTTATCTGACACATTTTCTCAAACTGCAAATCGGTTTCCACAGATCCTGAAACAAGTTCAGGATGACATACGCGTATAATTAGAATAATCTATAACCTGACGGATAAATTTGAATGAGGGAATGTGGATATAATTTACATGTTGTTTAAATTTTCGCCAATTCCCAGTTTTTGAGAAAAATTATCCTTTTTATCCTTAGAATTATCCTTTTTTCCAAAACAATGTTTTAATTTCGATTCAAACTCCAACAGGGTTTGAATTTTTACAAGGATAGAAAAAGGATAAAACCTTCCGAGAAGTGGGAAAATTTATGTCGGATTAGTAAATCCGACATAACTAAACATTTAACAAATTATTAAGATATTTTAATAAAAATAGCAATTTTACTTTCCAAATTTAGTTATATAAATAGGGATAGAAATTACGGAGGAAATAATGTGTTCTTTAATTAGTACAGGCATGAAAGTATTAGAATCCCAGACAGGGAGAGTTGTAAAAACTGTTTCAGGAAAACAAATCTGTGGTGTTTTTGAAAAAAGATTACCCGTTAGCAGAAATGTTGCAATACAGGAACTGGGAATTACAGAAAGTGCTCATAATTCCAGGCGCATACTTGAAAACATAGAACGAGCAATAGGCGATGTTGATTCAGAAGCTCTTGAGTTTGTTAAAAAACTACAACAGGCAGGAATAAATGATCCTTATGTACTTGGTGCGACTTTAGAAGGAAAAACTCATATTGATCTTTCTAAGTTTGATGCAGAGGCATTTCGAGAATTATATAATGTATCTCAAAGCTATCCATATTCTAATTGTGGAGAATTTATAAAGTTTTATGGAAAAGTAATAGGTCCACACGGAGAATTTTCAGCTAAAGATTTAGAAGAAATCACAACAGCATTTTCAAAATATACAAGAATTCGTGAAAAATGGACAGCTTTTAATTTTAGAAAATATAAGGATTTCAAAAGTGTTGAAGAATTATCTTTACCTGAAAAACACGACTTCTTAACCAAACTTGTTTCAAACTATTATAATGAAACAGTAGCTAAAGATATTCCAATTTTACCAAAAACCAAAGCTGATTATCAAAAAATGATAGAACAACTGCTTGATGAAACATCACTAAAAGTGAAACCTCTTGGACAAGCTGAACAAAAATCATTTATTTCTGTTTTGGAAGATTTGCCAAAAACAAATGGTGAAATATCTGAAACACAAATTCAGGAAATTCTAAGGGCTTTTCCAGAAATCAAAACTCCGGAAGGTAAACTTAGTCAATCTTCAATACAACTTTTAAATAAAATTATGAAAGACGGACGTTTTGCGGATTTACCAAAAGAAGACAAATTAATACTTCAGCTTGCCGCATTGTTCAAAGATTCAAGTTCAATACAAGGAATTCAAAATATAGAACAATCAGCGTTCAATGCGTTCTATCTTGCAGAAAAACTAAATCTTCCACATGAAAGTAAATTAAAATTATACGCACTTGTCAAAAACCAGAATATAATGCAAGATGCTCTAAAAGGAGATGTCTCCGTTGCAGGTTTAATCAATACGGGTTGTGAACTCAGACATAACGGAAACTTGCAAATGTTTGAAATTCTTTCTGATGCACAAATAACAGGAGAAAATATCGGTTCTCCGAATGCACTCAACAAAATAAAAAACACTATTAGAGAAAATGTTGCTGAAGTCAGACGAAGAATGATAAATATTCCTCAATCTGATGTTCCAAAAGCAAGCCAATTTGTTGTCAATGGTGACTCAGTACAATCTGTTACAAAAGACGGAGTTACAAATATTGTAGTTTATCTTGACAGAAAAACACCAATCAAATATATAGACAAAGATGGTGTTGAAAAAATATTAGACCCTGCGGATGTACATAATTTTTACCATGCAACTAATAATATGGAGGGTGTAACATTGGCTTCAAGACCAAACTCTAAATATGCGTTTAGTACGTCTTATGCTGCACCAACCCAAAATAGCCATCATATGTTTAGTACAGAAGGTACAATATTAAAAATGAATGGTTCTGATATATTCTATACTCGAACTATGCGTGATGGGGACGGAACAGGTTTTGGAAAAGAAATATTACCAACAAGATTCTTATTAAGACATATAGATGAAAATTTTGGTAAATTAATTGGTGTTTTTGAAAAACATGGATGTAAATCTTTGGAAACTCTGAGAAAAACCAATCCGCAAGCAGCAGAAGAATTGCATCAAGCAATTGTTCGTGCCACTCCACAATACCAATATGGTGAAACAATGGGGGTATTTCCTGAGCCGGTAGGAGTATTTTTCCAAGGTCCATACAAAGGATATATGCCGATGTATGCAGCAATACAAAAACATAAAATGTCAAGAGTTGACAAAGTAAAATCCATGCTTTACAAATTAGCAGGAAAAAAATATGAGGAAAGTTACAAATTTAAAGATGTACCTTTAGATACAAGACAATATGCACAAAAAAATGATTTTGCGGTATTCCATCTTGGGAATTAATTTCCGACAGAACTGAAATTGATATTAATATTTAACATTTTTGTTGGTTAATAAGATATAACTAAAAAAGACCCTTATGGGGTCTTTTTATTTAGTTATGTAGGTCGCATTTACTAATGCGACAACAAAATTTCTCCTTTTATCTGACACTTTTTCTCAAACTGTAAGTCGGTTTCCACAGATCCTGAAACAAGTTCAGGATGACATACGCGTATAATTAGAATAATCTATAACCTGACGGATAAAATTAAAAAAAGGAATGTGGGGATAAGTTCGATGTTATTTAGATTGAAGGCATTTCCCTTGTTTCAAGAAAATTTATCCTTTTTATCCTTCTTTTATCCTTTTTCCTACTTGTTTTGGGAAATTCGCCTCAAACTCCGACAGGGTTTGAATTTTTGCAAGGATAGAAAAAGGATAAAAACTTCGCAAGTAGTGAGAAGTTAAAATAATTTGTTGGGCAAGTATGCCCAACCTACTTGCTATGTATATTACACGCAATGACTAAAGCCTTTGAAAGCCTTTTTAATAGCTTGATGTCTCTGTTTAACTAATGGACATTCGTTTATTTGGTCTGTTAGTTGAACAATGAGTCGTCTAAGCTCTCCTAATTTATCAGGTTCTTTTAAGGAATTAGCTGGTTTTATGGTATCAAAAGCTCGGTTATAATCTCGTTTTGCTTTTTCTAGTTGTAATCTTAAATTTAGTTCTTTTGTATCAAGCTTGTAATCTAATGGATTGTACCCTCTTTCTTTTAGTTTACTAGCAATTTCTAGTTGTTTTTCCAATTGAATTTGTGGGTCTAATTTACTAGACATTGGCGTAAGTCCACAACTTGGGACTTTTACATCCATAATCTGTCTTACTTCTTCAGGTGCATTCTCAGGAATTCTTACAACATTTAGTTGCACTTCTGGATGAATACCCCTATTTTTATCATTTAAGTATATTGGTTGAGTTTGCATTTAACTTTACCTTTCCTTTATAAGACCTACTATTACACATATATATAAAAACATTAATGCTTCAAAAATTGCCTAATTGTAACACGCTTCACCAGAATTGTTACAATTTAACTTTATCATGCCAGCTCTCACTATATACCGAACACCAACACGGAGAGCACTAGAAGCTCCCTCAATGCGTGTTACAACATTATTAGGTTTGTCGGTTGGGCATACCTGCCCAACAACTTGAAAAATTCTCATTTCATCTGTCACTTTTTCTCAAACTGCAAGTCAAATTATACCCATTCTACAAAAATTTCGCAGTTCAGGGGATATATGCCGGGGTAAAAAAAATCGGAGACGGTGAGATTCGAACTCACGGTGGAGTTTCCCCCACACAACCTTTCCAAGATTGCACCTTAAGCCGCTCGGACACGTCTCCGCATAATTGCGCCAAACTCTAATTCGGCTGTTTTAATTATCCCTCAAACGTTGCGTTTCGTCAACATTTATAATTTCCTGCTGATAATATTCTTCCGTCTTCTCCATACTATAAATCTTTGCATCAGCAAGTTTTGCAAGCACTTTTGCATAATCCGTGCATCGTTTTCCTTTTATGCCCTCTGTTTCCATTTGTATTGTTCCGTTCGGAAACAATCTCACTTTCATTTTTCCCACCAGACTATACCTCTATCGTCAATACTATTGAGTTATCATCCATTACCGCTTCCGATTCCAGTCGCATATTTTCCTGTTCTAAGCGTTCTTTTATCTTATTATATGTCACTTCTTGGATATTTAACCCATATTCCTCATTCAAATCCTCTATTACATTCTGGCACGCATCCTTATCGGAAACCTGAGTAATATCAAGAGTATACGCGCTCGATGAATCTTTTTTATGATAAACCATTTCCATCCCAAAAAGTTTACAAGAAATTTCATCACCGTCTTCTGCAATTTCCTCAGCACCATGTTCCAACAAGGTATTCAGCAAAACTCCTTTATCCATATAATTTGTTTTGTATGTATATACAGTAGTAAACGTATCGTTTATCAGGCGCAAATCCCTGCCTGCCGCTATATTTAATTGCCTAAAAATTATCTCGGCTTCTTTCGTAATCGCAGTATTATTACTTCCTGAAAACTCCGCTACATAAAACCCGTTTTTCAACACCCAATTCAAAGTCGCATTACTGTTTTTCAACGGCATTTGTCCGTTTGAATCATAATAATGATATTTTGAAGCCTTTAACAGTTGTTTCAGTTCATTTGGTTTGATATTTGTTTGGATTTTTAAATTCGTCAACCCGTAATTAACATTATTACCTTGACTTTCTCCGTGCAAACCAATATTTAATATGGTAATTTTTTGCTCAACTTCCAGCATAAAATTTATTCCCCGATCCGGTTTATAATATTTTACGCTTTGTCCGTTTAATGTTGCTACAACTTCATCATTTGATGTCGAAAAAACTCCCCTTGCACCTTCATTTTTCAAATTTTTATAAATTTCTTTTATATCAGAATAAGAAGTTTCATAGTTGTAATAAAAATATTCACAAGAGTCAACTAATCGCACATTTCTACCGGCTACGGTATCTAAATCATTAAAAAACTTTTCACCAAAAGTTTGTAAAGTTTCGGCATCGTATCCGCCCGAAACTGTGGCAATCGCATATTTCCCATGACAATTCCAATTAATCTTCAACCCATCAGGAGTTGTATAGGTAGAATTTAACTCCCTACAATCAATCATTTCCATTAAGCTACGAACATCAGCAGCTTTTATATTTGTCAAAACTCTTATAAAACGCAAATTTTGAGTTGCAACAGTTTCATTGAGTTCATTATTATCAGCAGCCAATGAAAGTTTCTCATTTTTTGCATCTTGAGGATTTATCAAAAAAGCCATAGGGTAAGCCATTAAAGTTATAGACAATTTATACCTCCATCACTACACATCCAACGCCCTGCCGCCACGCGAATTATTCACATCCGTTTCATCAGAATTGGTACTGTATTGTGCCATATCATCTTTTTTTGTTGCAGCAACTGCTCTTATATTTGCCCATTGACGCAATGCAAGAATTTGCTCTTTCTGAGTTACAGATAACGGCACAACATTTTTTATAGTATTTTCCAAATCCGAAAATTCAAGCGGACGCTTATTGAAAAATGCTTCATATAGTGCGGAAATAACTATCTGTTCAATTTCTGCCCCAACAAAACCCTCAGTCATTTTTGCCAATGTCTCAAACAACTCATCATTAATTTCAATTTTACTTGCAACTTCTTTATCTTTTAACCGTTTTGCTAAATGAAGCTTAAAAATCTCTTTTCTTTCAGTAAATGTCGGCAAATCAACAAAGAAAATCTCATCAAACCTGCCTTTTCTTAAAAGTTCGGCAGGTAAATTACTGATATTGTTCGCAGTAGCAATAACAAAAACCGGAGCAGTTTTTTCCTGCATCCAAGTTAGGAATGTTCCGAAAATTCTTGAAGATGTTCCGCTATCACCGTTTGAATTCATGCCGCTCAAACTCTTTTCTATTTCGTCTACCCATAAAATAGAAGGTGCAACAGCCTCTGCCGTTTTTATCGCTTTGCGCATATTTTCTTCCGAACTTCCGACTATACCTGAAAAAATCTTACCAAAATCTAACTTCAACAACGGCAATTGCCAAGCCGCACTCATTGCCTTTGCCGTTAAACTTTTTCCGCAACCCGGCACACCTGTAATCAAAACACCCTTAGGTGCAGGTAAACAATATTTTTTTGCGGATTCTGACCAAGAATTATTACGTTTATTCAGCCAGTTTTTCAAATTTTCCAAGCCGCCGATATCGGCAACTTTTATATCTGTGTTAATAAATTCCAAAATTCCGGTCTTTTTAATAACCTGCATTTTTTCGCTCAAAATGACATTCAAATCGTTACCGTCAATTCTTCCGTCATTAACCATTGCAAGTGCAAACGCGTTTTCCGCCTCTTGTAAAGTTAGCCCTAAAGCTGCTTTGCACAATCTTTCTCGCCCCTCATCATCTAAATCAGACGTATCAATCTGATTATTTTGGGTTACCATTTTATCCAACTTTGACCTGATTTCATCTAACGTAGGAAGCGGCATATCAAGAATTGTAATCTCTTTTTGCATTGTATCAGGGATTAATAATTCTGATGCCAGAAAAATGACATTTTTCCTGAATTTGCTTGTCTTAAGCTCAGAAATTATATCTCTCAAATGTCTTACTACATTGTAATCAACCTGCCTGCCCTTTACTCCGAAATATACGTGAAAATCACACATTATAAAAACAGCATTTTTATTACAATCACGAATAAAATCAATCGCTTTGTCAGGACTATTTGTACCGTCAACCTTTTTTCCGTTTAATACAAACCCGTTAGTTTGCGTCCATGTGTAAACCTCACGAGGAATACGTATCAATTTTTCGGATGCCGAAATTTTTTTGATAAGTGAAATTGCTCGTTCTTCTTCCCAAGTAGTGATATAAACATAAGGGAAACGCGCCCGAAATAATCTTGACAGTTGTGTAATTATTTTATTATCCATTATTTAGCCCTCTTTTGATAATTATTTTACATTATTCTTACCCAGTTGTAAACAGAATTTTTCTTTTATCCTTGTAAAATCACCCATTCCGTTGATTTCTAATTTGCCATCATAACTTATTCGAGCCTCTATTTTATTTTTGTATTTGTTAACTTCATCTTGAAAATAAAAATCAGTAAGAAAAATATATCTTTGGTTCAAAGACCCGACCCAAGCTCGTGAAATATCAAATTTATCTTCATCAAATCCGCCATCAATCAACAAATCCGTATAATTCAGCAATTCATTGACTTCTGTTAGTTTTTTATTACGCAATTCTTCTATCGTGTAACCGGTAAAACATACAACCGATAAGCCTTCCTGTTTAATCAATTTAGCAAGATTGGAAAGTTCTTTTGCCTGCTCAAACGGTTCACCGCCTAAAAAAGTAACTCCCTCAATATCTTTTTTTACCGCATAAATCTGCTTAAAAATATCTTCAACAGAGTATTTTTTACCGGCATCAAACTCCCAAGTTTCTTTAGCAAAGCAGCCTTTACAATGTTTTTTACATCCCTGAACCCAAATACAAAAACGAATTCCCGGACCTTCAACTGCTGTTTTTTCAATTATTTTATAAATATCAAGCATTATAAATCTATAATTCTTCCTTCAGAAATTTCTTCACCATTATTATCCTCAGGAGAGCGTATTACAACGGCTTTTTTAATTTTATCGACAAAACAATCCTTTACTTCCGCAACCTTTAAAAAGTCATCAACACTTTTAAACATACCATTTTTATCACGATATTCAATGATTTTCTTTGCTTTTACAATATTGATACCCGGCAAAATCGCAATTTCCGTTGCAGTAACACTATTTACATCTATTTTATTTGACCCAGAAGTTAATATATCTTGAAAATCAGCAAACTCAGGAGCTTTTTCTTCCGGTTTAACAAACTGTTCGCGCTTTGTAAGATTGTCAAGTTCAACAAACTTAGCCCCCGCATCATTTGGGGTTTCCAGACCTTTAGAATATGGATCAGGCTGAATTGCTGACATTTCAACAAACTTTGGGCCCTGATTTGAGGCATCTATTTGTATCTGCTTTGACTTTTTCTCATTCTCTTTTATTTTTGCCTCTAAAGTTATTATATCAACTTTCGTATCATAACTAAAAAATGATGCCAAAGAATCAAGTGTAACAAAACTGTCATACACTCGGCACAAGCGATTCCAGGCTCTATTAATTCTTACCTGACCGTTTTTCAATGTAAACATTCGTTTTCCATGATTTTTAGTAACAAAATTATCCAAAACAATAATTTTCTCATCAGGAGTATATTTTACGGTACAATGCTCATTACTTAGGGCATTCTCACCAATAATAAACTGTTTGGAAACTATACTGATACTATGTCGATACAACTTGTCCATAAATATCTGCCTAACAATCAACACAGGAACAGATAATACCAAACATACCGCAAGAACAAAATTTGCCATTTGCGGTGATATTAAAAGAAATGCCACATATATAATTACAACTGCTAAAACTAATTTTTGAATAAACTTTATCATAACTACAGGATACCACAATTATGAGAATAGCAATGATTTAAACAGAGGATTTTATGCTAATATTATATTATGAAAAAAATAGTTTCCAGAAATATCGAAGCCTTAAAAGGAACAATTACAATTCCTTCAGATAAATCAATTTCACATCGAGCTGTAATATTTTCCTCACTTGCAAAAGGGAAGTCTGTAATAAAGAATTTTTCAGACGGACAAGACCCGCATTCTTCGCTTGAAATTTGCAAAATGCTCGGAATTGAAGCAGAATTTACGGAAGACAAATTAATTATTAATTCAAACGGCAAATTAGAAAAAAAACACGATATATTTGATTGTGGAAATTCCGGTACGACTATGCGACTTATGGCAGGAATTTTGGCAAGACAAAATTTTTCATCAATTTTAACAGGCGATACAAGTCTTTCCGCAAGACCTATGAAACGTATAATTGAACCATTAACACTTATGGGCGCAAAAATTACCTCAAACGATTTTAAAGCACCTTTAAAAATCACAGGAAACAAATTACATGCAATACATTACAACTCCAAAATAGCCTCGGCACAAGTGAAATCTTGCATATTATTAGCAGGACTCGGGGTGGAAAATGAGTTTACCAGTATTACCGAACCATATATTTCAAGAAACCATACCGAAATTATGTTAAAAAATATGGGGGCAGATATAAATACCGACGGGACAACCGTTTCCATAAAAAAATCGAATTTAATTCCGATTGATATAACAATACCCGGAGATATTTCTTCCGCAGCATATTTTATTACAGCAGCTTTAATAATTCCAAATTCAAAAATAATTATTAAAAATATAGGATTAAACCCAACAAGAACAGGTATTCTTGATATTGTAAAAGAAATGGGCGGGAATATTAAAATTTTAAACAAATATGAAACAGGAGGAGAACCTGCAGGAGATATCTCGGTTGAATATTCCGAACTAAAAGCTTGCAAAATTTCAGGAGAAGTGATACCAAAATTAATTGACGAAATTCCTATAATTGCAGTTTTAGCAACTCAATCCGACGGTGATACCGTTATATCAGGAGCTCAAGATTTAAGGAACAAAGAATCCGACCGAATTACAACAGTAGTAAACGGTTTAAAATCACTTGGCGCAGACATTGAAGAAACAACTGACGGTATGATTATTCACGGAAAAACAGAGCTTTCTGGCGGCTGCGAAATCGAAACCTGCCACGATCACAGACTGGCAATGAGTTTCTTTGTCGCTGGTCTTATTTGCAAGAAAGAAATTACCATCAACGGCTTTGAATGGGTTAATATCTCTTTCCCTAATTTTGAAGAACTTTTCCTTAAACTATTCTGATATATAAATGTTATCCGCTACAAAATTTTTATATTCAATATAATCAATGTATTTATTATTATCTAAATCATATTTATCAAACTCGTCTGACAATTCTTGAATTCTTGTCATTAGAGAATCAGGACCCTCTTTTTCTAACGCATCAATATCATTAAACAAAAGTTGAATAAAATTCTTCATCCATTCATTTTTAGAAACAAAATAACTTTTATCAGCATCCAACTTTAAAAATTCTTTAGAAATTTCATCGTCCGTAAGATTGCGAAATCCTGAAGGAACCGTATTTTTTTCTTGAGTAATAATATAGCGCATATTTTTTCTCCTATATTGCCAAAATTATATTTTTCAAATTTTCATCAGTAACAGATTTTAATGCCGTTTCTTTATCAGTTTGAGAAATTTCATCAATCTGTTTTAATACCTCTAAAGATTTTAATACTACAGTCTGATTATCGGAAACCAGCAAGCTCCGAACCATTTGCTCGTTCTCCGTATATTCTAACGCGGTATAAACAAACAAACTGTCTGCTCTTAACTCATCATCTATCAATCCGTACAAATAACCTAAATCAAGGTTAAGCAAAAATTGTTTTATATCAAGAATTTCTTGTTTTGTTTCCTTTGTTTCATCAAATAAATATTCGTTATTTTCCGTTAAAGTTTCAAATTTATCGGCAGCATTAACCAAAACAACTGCAGAGGCAGAAGTTTGTGGTTCACTTGATATAAATTCAAGAAAATCAAATAACCTAAAATCAAAAACCTGTGCAGGGCTCAATATTTCGCCCAATCCACTTATTATTAAATTTAGGGTATATAGACATTCATTTCTATTTTTTTTGTACAAGTCAAACAAATCAGTCAAATATAGAATTTCTCCGGCAATATTTTCTGCAAATGACGAAGTCTTCATCACATTCATAATATCGTCTAAAGCAGCTTTCTCACCATAAGAAACCAAAAATTTAACACCATCCAATACCGTAAACTCATCATTGGATGTTAACATTGTCAACGCTTCATCATAAGAGGATTTTTCTTTCAAAACTCCTAATGTTGATGCACAATTCGTGGCCAATGAAGTATTTTCACTAAACGAGTATTTTTTTAACAATTCAACTGCCCGCGGTTCATTTATATAGGAAAAAAACTTCGCACAATATGTTTTTTCATTATCTGTACCATCTTTTAATATATTAAACATCTTTTCCGTCAAAGTTTCATCCGCAAATCTTACCAACGTCGATATAATAAATTCTTCATAAGACGGAGAATAATATTTTAATAACTGTAACAAATTCAAATAGTTATTTTCATTACAAACTTTAGATAGACGCGACGCAACATTTTGTTTGACAAAATCGAACAAAAAATCATCTTTATTGACAAGCTCACAAAACAACTCCACATCGGGTTTATTTATAAGGTCAAAAGCCACAGGCTCAAAATCCTTTGGATTCTTGCCCGTTAAATTTTTTAAACTATCACCCATAATCAAAAACCTTGTTTAATCTAAATAAAATACGGTGATAACTTTGTGACCTTCTTCAGCATACTGAACTGCATTATGAAGTGTTTTTGATGTATGAGATAAGAAACATATCAATTGATTACATTCATCAATAATTTCTCTGTTACATACACGAGAAGCATCAGCCAAAGTCATCATAGCTCTGTCAGAATGTTCAATAATATTCGGAACACCAATCAACTGATCTTGAACATCTGATGGCTGTTGACCAATAGTTTGCGGCAAAATAACACACAATTTGTCAGGATTTGCCTTCATAGCTCCGCGAATGGCAGCAGCGTTAGTACCTGAAGAACCGCCTGAAGTTATAATTGTATTTCCCTGCATAACAAGAGCTGTTGCAAGAGTTTCTATCATTTGCTGATGTGTGATAGGAAGATTTCTACTTCCGATAATCGCAATCTTTTTTGCTGATTGTTTAATAGTTGCCAATTCCATTGCCAATTCATCTACAGTATTTGGCGCATCTGATTTTACAGTATCCATATCATCATCAATAGGAACTACAATCGATTTTTGTAAATCATCATTTTTCTCATCGGAACTCATTAAAATTTCCATCTCACTTTCTGTCATTTTTCTTTTACCTTTTCATTGCATTATAATTATTTTTAAACTAGACTTAATTATAGCATATTTTTTTTGATTTGGGAAGAGGTCATGGAAAATCTATTGGAAAATCTTAATAAGGAACAGAAAGAAGCAGTTAAAACAACGCAAGGACCGTTATTAATATTAGCAGGTGCAGGCTCAGGAAAAACGAAAGTCCTGACAACTCGCATTGCATATATGATACAAAACGGAGTAAAACCAAGAAATATTTTAGCCGTAACATTTACCAATAAGGCAGCTAAAGAAATGAAAGAACGTATCGGCAAAATTATCGGAGAAGATACGGTTAAATATATGTGGGTCGGAACATTTCACGGGATTTGCGGAAGAATTTTGAGAGAAAATATTGACAAATATAACACCGCAACCGGAAAACACCTTGATAAAAACTTTACAATTTATGATGATTCGGATACAAATCAAATAATTACAAGAGCAATAAAAAAACTTAATCTCGACGAAAAAGTATATCAAACAAAACTCGTCAAATCAGTCATTTCGAACGCAAAAAATAAAATGCAGGATGCAACAACTTTCGGAACTTACGCAAGAGATTACAAATCTCAAAAATATGCCGAGATTTTTGCGGAATACGAAAAAGTCCTCAATAATAATAATGCCATAGATTTTGACGATATGTTACTTTTAACCGTTAAACTTTTGGAGCAAAACGAAGACGTCCGAAATCAGTATTATGAAAGATTTAAGCACATTATGGTTGATGAATACCAAGATACAAACCTTGCTCAATACAATCTTGTCAATATGCTTTATACAAATCTGCAAAAGGAAATTCCTGACGAACGTTCATTATGCGTGGTAGGCGATGTCGACCAATCAATTTATTCTTGGCGCGGCGCTGATTTCACTATCATTATGAATTTTCAAAAAGATTATCCTAAAACAAAACTGATTAAACTTGAACAAAACTATCGTTCTACCGCACATATCTTAAATGCTGCAAATGCAGTCATTGAAAATAATAACGAACGCGTTGAAAAAGTTTTGTATTCAAACAAAGGAGAAGGAGAAAAATTAAGTTATTACGTCGCTGCAGATGAAGCTGATGAGGCAAACTATATAGTTGCAAACATTAAACGCACCGCTCACGGAAATTATAGTCGTTTTGCAATTTTATACCGAACAAATAATCAATCCCGTGCTTTAGAAGAAGCTTGCATGGCATCAGGAGTTCCTTACAGAATATATGGAGGTACAAAATTCTATGACCGTGCAGAAGTCAAAACGGTTCTTTGCTATCTGAAATTAATTAATAACACAGACGATTCTCAAAGTTTGCGTCGAGTTATAAATATTCCTAAAAGAGGGCTGGGAGATACCACGCTAAAAAATCTTTCTGATTTTGCAAACGAGAAAGATATAAGTCTTTATGAAGCAATAAAAATCTGCGATGAGTCATCTATTACACCAAAAACTTGTGCGAAATTAAAAGATTTTGCAACGCTTATACAAAAATTTAAAGATGCTCAAAATGCGTACAGTCTAAAGGATTTTGTAACTCTTGTTATTGAAAAATCAGGATATTTGGCGGAATTGCAATCAAAAGCTGCAGCAGATCCCGAATTCCAAGATGATATAAACAACTTGCAAGAACTTGTGAACGTCGCGGAAGAATTTGTGCCTGAAGAAGAAGATAATGTTTTAGGTGAATTTTTACAACAGGTTGCGCTGGTTTCCGATTTGGATTCAATGGAAGATGAAACAAACAATATAACAATGATGACACTCCATGCCGCAAAAGGTTTGGAATTTCCGACAGTATTTATTGCAGGTATGGATGAAGGAATTTTCCCGAGCCAAAGAACGCTTCAAGTTCCGTCAGAAGTTGAAGAAGAACGCCGTTTAATGTATGTCGGCGTCACTCGAGCAGAAGAAAAGTTATATCTTGTTTCTGCAAAACGTCGTCAAACTTGGGGGGAATACAGATATTACAACCCGTCAAGATTTATTGAAGAAATTCCTGCAAACCTTATCGAATCTTATGAATCGGATAACTTTGAAAAACGCACATCAACATTCAGAAGTGCTGTTACAAAAGCTAAAGCCCAAACAGATTCAGATGGTTATGTAAAACCATCAACAGGCTTCGGTGCTAATTTTGTTGCCCCGCAAAGAAGGGGGTTAGCATCAAATTCTTCATCTCAATCTTATTCCGGCGGATACAACCGTTCAACATACCAAAAACCTCAATCTAACAGAACTCCGCAGAGAACTATTTTGGTAAAATCCGCAATTAATAAAAAACGTGAGGAAGAAAAAATTGCTGCATTTTTTAAAGATAATGCAATAAAAAGAATGGCGGAAGAACGCCGCCAACGACTCGAAGCCGAACGTCAAAAAGCGGAAGAACGTGAAAAAGAAAGAAATCAAACAAAATTTATTGAGGATGTGTATTCCGTAGGACAGCGCGTTTTTCACGAACAGCTCGGTGTCGGACACGTTACCGATGTATTAAACGTAGGCGACAGTATTATGTATACAATTGACTTTGGCAAACTCGGAAAGAAAGCAATGGATGCCACTTACGCAAAACTAAAGAAATTTTAGATATTTTATTTGGTAATGATTAAACAATCATATATTTTATCAATTTTATCTTTCATTTCGGAAAAATTTGCTTTTAAATCTTTAAAACTGTTCAAAGTTGTAAATTTATCCTCGACATCTTTCAATATTTCACGATGTTTCTTTTCAAGTTGTTCAGGAGTAACCACAATGCGCTGCTGTATTAAAAAAATTACAACAGTTATAATCACCGGAGAATAATATAAAAATTTTTCCATAATATTTCCTTTCTCAACAAACTACATTAAACTAAAGTGTTATAGCCCAATAAAAATCAACTAAGTATGATGCAGCATCAAACGGATGTGATAAAAATTTTAATTCCTTTGTCTGTTTTATCTGAGAATAACTCGGAACATCAATTTTTGAAGTTCCCTCTATATAACGTAAATTGTAAATATTATACAAAAGTTTTTCACATTTTGGAGAAATATAAAGTCCAATGTCACCCTCTGCATTTTTTACTTTTGCGTTAAAAGCTGCTATACGATTTTTTATGGGAGGATTATAAGATTTTATCTTAATCTCAGCATCATATCCGAATTTTGCAAGAGTTCGTTTTATAATTACATAATTTGTATATTCGCTTGTACAACTGCGATTATCCCCTGACGCATCACCGTTTATAATAATCCGCCCTTTATGTGACGGATAACGACGACAAAATTCTTCACATGTTTTTTGTGTAGTCGTATTTTCCAATACAATTTCATCAAAATAAAAAACCTTATCTTCTGATTTGTGAGCCAATACCCAAGCCATAGGGTCAACATTAAAATCACAACTGATATGAACATCCAAATTCTGTTGATACTTAATTTCTCGAATATTATCTTGAGTAAAATCTTTCACTACCAAATTTGAATTCATCTCTTTTGATTTCCCCAAGACAAAAACTTCATAATAGTCTTTATCATAGAGTTTTTTCAATTCATCACAAAAACCATCGGGGAGATATTTATTTTGTGTAGTCGGAGCTGTAATTAATCTGTAATTCGGAGCCGGATTTTCCACAAAAGTTTTAGATATCCAGACTCTATATATTTCAGGATTTGTATGTCCAAAAATACGATAAGTAAAATTTTTCCAGCTTTTGCGTTTTTTCTGTCGCATTCTTGCCAAAAGCATTTTAAATGTATCATAGGGAATATCTGACATTTCTTCAATTTCAACAAACCCCAAATTTAATGATTTTAACTTATTTGGTTCATCAAAATGTCTGAATAAAATTTCCGACCCGTTACGAAAAACCAGTTTTTGCTCTGTGCTAATCCATCTATAATCAAGATTTTCAACAAAACCGATGTTTTCCAAATGTTCAAAATATGTTTTCAAAGTAGTATCTCTGACCAGAGTGTAAGTTTGAGCCCCGACAAGTCCTGATATACCCTGGAATTTTATTGAAAGCAGTATCCCGAGCAAAGCTCCGGCAAATGTTTTGCCGGAACCGTACCCGCCTTGATATACCGCAACATCAAGGGAATAATTGTGAGGAATTTCCAAAAACTTTCTCTGTGCATTTAACAAATTATATTTCATCTTAAATGTTATGTATTTGTATTAACGGACGGTATCAGGACTGTATCCGTCTTATAATCAGTTTCTTGTGCATCTTCTATTAAAAAGTTATTTGCATTTTCAATACCGTATTGCTCTATTGCAAATTTAAAACACTCAAGCCAATCAATACGCTTTGATATAGTTTCTATTTTTGAAAAAGACTGTATAACTTCAAAAAGCTCTTTTAATCGTGCTTTCCGTTCAAAAGTAGCTTTTCTGTCACCATAGCGGTATATATAACTTGAACTGCGAACTTTATCATCAATTTCTATAAGAAAAGTTTTTCCTCTATCATTGGTTAAAATAGATTCTGTCCCTAATTTAAAATTAGAAATAATTTCTGCAGTTTTTTCTACCATAGGAACAATAACTTTTCTGTTGATTGATTCCAAAATCATGTTTAACCTTGCTTCCTGACCATTGACCGAATAATTCAGTTCCGTCGCTGTTCTGTTAGCAGATTGAAGATTTCCTGCCATATTTTTGAAAATTCCGGTAGCACTTTCTATTGTTGACTTAAAATAGTTGAGGAAATCCCAACCCTGCATAGCTTTATCAAAAGAAATCGGGGTCGGAACGGATGTCATCAATGCCGAATCATATTCAATAATTTTTCCCGGTCTTACTTCCTGTTCACCCTTAAAACAACCTTTTGGCGCAAGATATGGCGGATTCATCATCAATGAAAGCGCATCAAGTTGTTTGTTTAAAATTGTTGAAGAAATATTATTTAAAATCAATGCAACTCTTAAAGGAGAAATCCCCCGTCCTGTTGACGGACATTCAATAATATTTGCATGAATAAAAGGATTTACGATGAAAGGATTATCCTCAAACCTTATCAAAACACTTCTGCCCGCTACAACAATAAGTTTATTTTTTAAAATGTCACCGTTTGAAAGTTCAATATCTCCCCAGTATTCCTGAATTTCTATCTTTCCGCTATTTGTATTTCCTTGTTTTTTACCTGCCACCACTCCTTTCAAAACTTGCAGCTTTTCTATATTTAGTAAATTATTAGATTTGTCAGACTCTATATCATCCAAAGATTTATATGTTCTGTAAATTTTTCCGCAACTGTCCCAATTGTTAACTTCGTTTTTATCAAAAACAAAATCTTCAAAATCAATAAATTTAACTTTTGCATTATCATAAATTATTTTGTCTTTTACCAAAAAATTTTGTTTGATATTTAACTTTGCTTGTTCTTCTAAAGTTAATGCTCGTCTGGTTTTTCTTGTCTTTGTTTCCCAGCCGACAAAAAGAGTTACTTCACCGGTTTCAACAACAGAATCAATAATTTTCTCCATTTCATTTTCGATATTCATAGCTTCAAAAGTACGAACAAGCATTGCTTTTTGTCGATTTGCATATTTCTGAGTTACAAAATCCGTTCCCTCTACATCAAACATACTTTCAGGGTGAGAATAAAGATTTTGACTTATATGCGATTTTAAAGTCTGAGCCAGCTCATAAATATCCGGAAGTTGAATATCATAATCCCAAGCATTAACTTTCGGGATATCCGAATTATAAATTGCATATCGCACTAACCTGTTATCTGATAATTGCGAACTTCGTTCATTTTCATAATAATTATATTTTTCAACAATATTATTCACCAAATACTGTTCCTCAATATAATTTAATGTGTCTTTTATTTCTTTCATATTTACCTCGTTTTATAGTAGTAATCCCTATATATTGCATACACTTCAATATCCTGTACCTTTCCTACCCTTACGGTTTCTTTTTTCAATGTAGATTCATACATAAATCCTGCGGTTTTTAACAGGGTTTTAATTCGATAGTTGTCAGGATATATCTGAGCTTTAATTTTTTGTAAACCAAATACATCAAATACCTTTTTCAAAAAAATTTTTGCACAATACTTTGTAAAACTTCCCCATGCCTTTTTATCAAAACAGGTTGTTAATTCAGCACTATATAAAATATTCCCGCATCCAATAAAATTATCCAAATACACAAACCCCATAAATTCGTCCGAATAGTCCGTTATCACCCAAAAATTCGGCATCATATTAAGTATAAAGTTTGTTACCGTTCCGGTATTTGAAAGTAAAAAATCATCATGAAGGTAGTAAAGGTATTTTCTGTAGCATTTTACAATGGATAAAATATATTTTGTGAAAATATATTTATCGGAATTTATATCAACAAGCCGTTTAAATTTGCACATATCAGACAAACGCTTTCACAAATTTAATAAAATTGTTATCTGCAACAAAGGCCTCTGCCTCACCGTTCAAAAGTTTTTCTCTTACTGCATTTTGAATACCTAGAAAACCTTCTGCCTGAACACCGTTTATATAAGATTTTGTTTTACTCGTCTTGTTCATAATTAAAAATATTGCATTTTTTGTAAAAATCATATTCTTTGGTACTTTTTTTATATCAGTTATAATTTTAGATTTTATTGTTTTATTAGCTGTTTCTTTTTCAAACTCTTTTTCAAATTTTGAGCTTACAAGATTCTCGTACCTTGCATCGTTCAATAATAGTTTTTCTATTTCTGAGTTTTCTTTCATAATTTCACCTCTTTTTATTAAATTTTTTCACCGTCTAAGTTCGCAATTGTAATAATTTTTGCTTCGCGATATTCTTCTTCTTTGTTTTCATGTGAAAATCCGAGATACTTACACAAACTTTCCAGAGCTTTTAACCCTGCAGAAGCGTCCCTCAGTTTCTTTTTGCCCGTGAGGTTACCATCTTTATCAAGAATATCCTCCTGTTCCAGAGAGAACTCCGCTATCTGCAAGAGTTTCTGAATGACATAACCTCTTTGAATATTCAAAGACTCCATTTGCAGTTTTAATTGAACCTTGATTTCATGAATTATGTAATCTTTTTTCAAAAGTTCCATAGAAAATAATTTTAAATTTTTGCATTTATAACCTGACTTTTTTGCTGCAAATTCCGCGTCAAGCGTTCTTATATACTCACTTACGAACATTTTTTGTTGCTGTGTTAAATTTTTCATATCTTTACATTTCTTAGTATAATTTGTGTTTTTGACAAATAATTTGTATAATAAACATGCTATTTATATTTCGGCTAGTGTAAATCTTAACAGGGGGGAATGAAAACGACTTCCTGTTTTTTTTATGCTTAATCCCTAAAAAGCCGGACTTTAGGGGCATTGTCAACAGAAACCGAAGTCTTTGATTTAAGATTTGCAAGCGCTTCTTTGTACATGCTCATCCAATATGAAAATTTAAAATGCTGTGGATTTCCTTTTAATCTAAGGCATGTACCGTAAACCAAAATTTGCTCAACAAATGGCATCGGGATTAATGAACAATCTTTTATATCTTCAAAATCCGTTTTTTCATTACCGTTTTCTTCTTGTACGCAATTATTGGAATAATAAATAACATCTATGACTTTTTCTTTATCAAATTTTGGGAACAAAAGTTTGTCATGAAAACTTGAATAATAGTCACCATTTTGTGAACCTTCCATGAACTTTTCAATATTTTCGCTAAATCTATACCTTTTTCCGTCAATAAACAGATACAAAATCCTACCATTAACATTATTATCAATTTCGGTTGTATTTGGCGGCAAAATAAATTTTGCCCTGCGTAAAAGAAAATCCCATTTCCCAGATTGGCATACTTCTTTGTTAATAATATTCAGAATATTAAGAATTCGTTTATGGTCATTTTTTACCAACTCTGAAAGAGAATTAACCGTTTTGTAATTCAATTCCAACAGGCATTTATTTATCAATTCTAAAAATTTCATTTTATCTCCTTTTTTATAAAAGTCCGAACAAAAAATCTAAAATTTCCCGTTCGGACTTTAACATGAATTTATCCGAAAACTATTTAATCAGACCTTGTTTAACCTGATCCATAATGAGTTTTTCATTTTTGGTAAATTCATCACCACTCATTCTGCCAATATCTTCACGAGTAAAAATCCTATTTATATTGCTGTCAAATCCAGCATTTTGAGCATACGCAGTCAATCTGCTTTTGGCAGCCGCATTCTCGTCATTCAATGATTTCTCGTATTCAGACTTTTTCAAATAATTATTTATCGCTGAATTCTCTAAATTTTCAACGAGTTTTGATATTTGAAGTATTTCATCTTTGTCCATATCGTAACCTTTGATATAATTTAGAATATCTTTCCTGCCTTCACATTGAAAAAATCCCGGTCGCTCTTTTTCAAAAATTGCCAATGGAGTTTCTGAAACAGTTTGATATTGAGAATCCGAAATTCCCGCTGTGGAAGCAGTATTTACGGGAACAGAATTATGTCCGGCTAAAGAACTTTTATAGTTGTTAATTTCTTGAGCTTTCCTTGCCAGTTGAGCCATAAAATAAGATCCTTGCTGTTTTGTAATAATACCTTGTTGTACAAGTTGTTGTACTTTTTGGACATCTGCTCCTATAGATTGTTCCAGTTGATAAAATATATCCTTATATCCTGTCTGCGGATTTTGATATTGACCAGCGGCAGAGTATGAAATACCGTTATTTTGCGGAGAATTTCCGCCAATATTGTTGTGCATATTTTCTATTCTCCTTTTTCTTCTGACAATGTATTCATATATTTGACAGAAATTTCTATAACATCATCAATAAATCCTGATAGAAAAATTGATATAATATCCTTTAAGAAATCCGGAAACGGTAAGTTTTTTAAAACATAATCTATTGCCATTTTCTTCTTTTGCATACCTTTTCCGCTGCCAAGTTCTTTTTCTGCTATGAATACAGCATTTTTTGCCAATTCTTTTATTTGTTTTTTTATATTTGAAAACATTATTTTCTCCCCTTTTTTAGGTAAGTAAAACTCCCAATTCCCCTTTACAATGAAAAGGGAGTTCCTTACCATTTCAAGCATTAGGCAGTTTCATCTTCAGTCGTTTGGGTTTCAGTATCATCAGGTGTTTCATCACCTGCAACTACGCCGTTTACAGAAACAATCATTTTTGCCAAAGCTTTTGGTTGAACCGTTTTTGCGCCATACAAATACAGACCTCTAACCAAATCGGAAAAACTGTCCTTATCTCTTAAACTTTCTATTTTTGCCAATTGTGAAGCAAAAGTAATAGCATCATTTGTACCTGCAAGTACATAATATTTATTATCCACATCTGTTAAATTTGTGCTTACTAAAACATCCATACCGGCAATCCTTCCGATTGCACCCTCTCTCAAAGTTTTATCCGCAACATTATAAGCGCTTATAAATTCAGGAGACTGTAATAAATAAGCTTCAATTGTAGGGTTAATAATAACCCAAGGGCGAACGCCCGCATAAACGGCATCTGAATTTTTTAAAGCTAAAGCAAGATTAACAAATTGTTCATAAATTGTACCTTTGTTCAAAACAACAGGTAAATCTTCAGAACCTACAATATTTTCTGCCAAAACATCAGTATGCAAACCTAACAAATAAGAATCTTGAACTTCCTCAATCGCCTTCTTGGCATTTGCAAGATGCGCTTCCATAATATCTGTATTTGCCTGCACGGAAGAAACATCATCTATCTTAAATGCAAAAAATTTCTTTTGATCTATTACCAAATCTGTCGACTTCGGATTAAGTGTTGAGTATTCAATATTATCAGAGGTTAGAGTGGAAACAGTAACTTCAGCCGGTGTGAGAATTTTTACGGTATCACCTTGATTTCTGATTTCACCTTCCCAATTTCGATTAATACATTGCATCATCACACAGTTTTTTTCTAACATTTGATTTAACTTTTGACTCCATAATTGAGGAATAAAAGCCGAATAACCTTGATTTTCTGTCATTTGAGTTTTCCTTTCATTGTTTTCATAGCTGTATATTATTTTTGAGTGGTGTTTGAATTAGTCATCATTGTAAATTTCCCGAAACTGCAAACCGATGATTGCACAATTGTCATCCGGCTCACTTCCTTCTACGCAAAGTTGCACGGCATAATTGCTTCCGCAAATCTCGGCTTTTTCCATCAAATCCGACGATATAGACCAAACCGGAATTTCTGAATTGTCGGGAGTCCAACAATATTCTATTTCGTCCGGAGAATTATCATCAGCCCACATTAAATGATTAAAATGTCGTGAATAAATAAGTTCTGAATCTTCGCTGTAACGACTGTCATAATCTTTGTAAATCGAAAATTTGAATTTATTATCATTCATATCATCGAGTACAAAATAAAATTCATCAATGAGTTTACGATGTAAAATATTTCCCAATGCTAAAAACGGAGATTTCCACATAAATGAAATCGGGATACCCGTAAAAGAAGTTCCGTAATCTTCCCGAAAAACTTTGCCTGTATCATCCGCAGTATATACATTTGAATGAAATATACAAGCAGAAGTGATATTTTGAGGAACAACGCGTTTATACCATGAGCGATTTACGTAATCATTTATCCATATTGTATGATTATAGTCATCATTTAAATACGGGAAAAAGTACCACATCTGATTATTTTTCTGATAATGGACTGCATACACATCTTTTAATCTTGCACGGTCAAAACGGCTGAATTCATCTTTTATATTCAAAGAAATCTCAGACCCGAGCCTTATTTGGTTTAATTCACCAACCTGCTCAAGTGCATATATCCCGTTACTTAAAAAATACTGTTTATTATCAACATTTATTATAGATTTTTTTGCTTCCGTACCTTTATCTGCGAATAAACTTATTGCAAAATCAGAAGGATTAGCCCCAGTCAAAAGATATACTCGCTCTTTTTTGTATATTGCAAGATAATCTTTATAGGTATTCATTGCAATAATATCAGCCGTATCAGTATGGAAATCATTTATATAACCTGCATCATCAGAAGATTCAAAATCATTGTACATTCCAAGCGCAGAATAGTAGATTGTTGAATCTTTTGCACACCATATTCTTCCCTTATAAACAGTTACACATTCGGGATAAAGAGTTTTTCCGTTCAAATCTTTCAAATTACAATCAGCTATATCAAAAGTTGAATTGTCTTTGATGTAGAACATTGTATCAGCTTCGGTAGCAATAACAATTCCTCTCAGAAAAGGAGTAAAAATAATATTTTTACCGTTCAATGTTTTTTCTAATAAAGTCAAAGAATTATTTATTTCCGAATAGATATAAATTTTGCCGGAAATTGTTGTTATTACAAGTTTATAATTACTGTCAGACTCCATTTCAGCAAGACCTGTTATTGCTTCAGCCTCAGGAAGTTCCACAACCAAAGAGTTACCTTTTTGGCGAATTATACCTTTGTTATCATAAATTTCTATATTTTTAGAATCTGTCCAGTACAACTTTTTCGTATTATAACCAAGCTCTGTTTTTGTAGAACCTTGATTTATACCACCCGACAAATCAAACAAATTTATATCCATAATTACATCTCCTTATAAATTTTCTTTATACCAACGGATTTTAGAACGTATAAAACTGCCGACATCATCTTTTTTTACCCAAGAATAAGGCGGAATATAAGTAATATCTATTTTCCCAAAACTTGTTGTTTTAGGATTTGCTTTACCAAATTCATAATGTGTCATTACCGTTGATGGTAAAATTTCTAATCCGTATTGATTACAAAGCTGTGCACAGAATTTCATTCCGGCTTCGAATTGAACCTTTGTAATCGGATAATCACCTATTTGAGTAGGGGATCTAAACCCATACATTGAACAGAAACATACACCTATTGCTCCAGTGTTTCCGCCTCCCGTGTGAGCAGCATACTTACCGTCTTGACAGTTTTCATTGTCTTTTGGCGAATAGATACCGGACGTAATATTCCCGCCACAATCAATAAGATAATGATAATACTTTCTTTCAAAATTACTTGGATAATATCTGCCTGCACTCCAATGTAAAATAATTCTTTTTATCATATTTACCTCGCTAAATTTTCCAGTTCGGGTGCTTATCTTTGTACAGATAAACAGCATTTACACGATTTGTTGCACTGAGTATTGAAAGAATTGAAGAAATATGAGAATGAATTGTTCTGGGAGAAATTTGCATTGAATGAGCTATTTCTTTATCAGTATAACCCCGGGCAATCAAGGTCAATACCTTAAGTTTTTTAGGTGTTATCTTCATTAAAATTCCTTTTACAATTATCCGGTTAAATTAATCTTACCTTAATATCAATAGCGAAAAATTAATAATATTTCCGTTTCTAAAAAAATCAGAGGGGATGAAAGGGTAGATAAGTTCTTAATAGCATTATCCCCTCTGTCAGATTTTAGAGTAAATGATTGAAGGATTGGTTATTTGATTATTTTTGTTTTACTTCAAAATAAATATCATTCTCCAGTTATTTCTCATAAACATTCAGAATTCCCTAATACACATATTTTAAAAACTTTCATCTTTTAAGATTTCCGTTTTTCGTATTTACATATCCAAGTATAAAAGATTTTATGGAAAATAATAGTCCGTAATTATACTTAGGTAAAATTACGGACTTGACAATTGTCAAACCTCAAAACAGAAGAACCTTTTAC
>CAMGGL010000008.1 GCA_946055575.1 uncultured Candidatus Melainabacteria bacterium | reverse complement strand
AGAATGAATAGAAAAACTGCGGAAATTATTTTCTGACAAAATCCTTTTTAAATATAACGAGGGAAATATTAAAAAGGAGAAAATAATATGACAGAGTTAACAGTAACAAATGCTCATAGTAAAGGGAAAGCAAAAACCAGGTTAACAATAAATGGTAATGTAGAGATTTCAAATTATAAAAATGGAGAAGTAAAACCAACGGCTTTTGTGCAAGCAAAAGTTACTGATAATAAAGTTAGTGTACAGAGTAATAAAGGAAATGTACAGACTTTAGATTTATCAAACGAAAAGTATAGTGTTATGTTAAAAATTGCAAACAGTTCCGAATATGATTCCGGTGCAGGAGAATTGTCTTGGTACGACCTGAGAGATACTGATAAAGCCAAATTAGGTTTAGATGATTCTTTTGAAATTAAGAAAGATTTAAAAGTAGGTGTTTTGAATATTTATAAAAAAGTTGGCGATAAATTAACAACTTGGCTACATATTGATTTTGAAACGAAAGCTGAAAAAGCTTCAGAACAATCAACATCATCAAGCAAATCTAACAAAACACAAAAGTCATCAGGTAAAAAAACTGCAACTTTAAAGTTTACTCGTGCTGAATTGGGTGGATATGATTATTCTAATAAATTAACAATACCTGTTAATACATTGATTAAATCAAGTCGTGGTTCGGTTTATATTAACAGTGAAGGAAAAGCATATAAATTTAACCCAAAAGAACAAACGTGGCAAGAAACTAATTCATTAGAATTTATGGGTAGAACTTCAGCAAGACTAATGGCATCAATTGCAGATAATAATGGTTCTAATACAGACATGACATTGAATAAAAAGGATTTAAAATTCGCAAAGGATCCTAAATCTGATTTAGTTGATAGGTTTAATTATTATAATGGAAAACAAGCTTATTATGTAAAAGATTTGGAAATTACTGGTTCTTCAATTTTTGCAAAATTAGGTTCAGATGTTTTTAAAGATGTTGAGGATAGTTATATTGATATACAATTTGACGTCAATGAAGAACAAAGTGGGATAAAAAACGCAATACTAGATGACAGAAATAATAATGCAGAAAAAATTTACAATCAAATTCATGGCTGTTCATTAAATAAAAATACATTTAAGTTAATAAATGATTTATCAGATAAAGACTTGTTAAAAGCATTACGTGTATATAATAAGCATAATATTGTAATTGATACAAAAACTATTTCATCGGGAAAAAGATACGCAGGTAATGGAACATTTGTACCTGTTGATAGTGATACATTTTATGAATACAATAAAAATGGCATGTTCCAAGATTTAAATAATGAATGGGGCATTGGGATAAAAGAAATAATGCCAATTATTGATAGAGCATTTAATGCTATACCAAAATTTTTACAAAAAGGACAATCATATGAAAATTTAAAAAATATGATAAACAGTATTGATAGAACAAAAGATGAAAACTTTGATGATAATACAATAAAACAAATTGATGATTTGTTTGGAAAACTTTTATAAGCTAGCTTATAGGGTACAATTTTTTGCACTAAAGAATGGTTATCTAACTAAGCCAATAATAATTTTAACTTCCTAGCACTAGGAAGTTTTTATCCTTCTTGCGATTCAAATCCTGTCTAAATTTGAGGCAAATTGCTCAAAACAACAGAAAAAAGGATAAATTTAGGGATAAATAAAGGATAAAAAGGATAATTTTTCTCAAAAACAGGGAAGTGCCTTAAATCTAAACAACACCTAAATTACTCTCACATTTCCTCTTTTAAATTTATCCGTCAGATTATAATTACTAAGCTTCCACAAATACATTATTCATTGCATCAGTCAATAATTTATCCGAAACCTCAACATTTGCTTTTGCTATTTCTCTATTTTCATTTAAAGCTTTAGCAAATCTTGCCTTACGATCATCTGTCCAAAAATATTTAAAAAACGTATTTTTATAATGTTCTTCAATTTCTTCAATAGACTTTTTCATGCCTTCAATATCAAATTGAGCCTTAAATTCTTTAAAAGCATCACTTTTTAGTATAAAATCATCTTGTTCAAGAGTTCTGCTATCTTTGTACAAGTGTTTTAAAAGCATTACTTTTTTCTTATCAATATATTTTGTATCAAGATATTTTAAAATCGGGTTAGAAACATCTGCAGTTCTTTTTCCTGATTTAAAAAGGCTTAACAGATATGTATCAATCAATTTATCTGTAGGATAGAAAGTTGTTTCAGGAAACATTGTTTTTTGCCATACGGCCTTCACAATACTCCAATCTTTACCTTTTTGAGTGACATTTCCCAAATCTGCCCTTAAACGACTTGTTCTCCAGGTTTGTGTAAAGATTGCAGAATTTATCTCAGACTTATCCATAGTCGCAAGTTTAGCAAATTCTCCGGCAGTTGCTTCTGCATTTTTAATAAATGACATAAAATCATGATTTGGAGAACTTAGCCTGCCGTATTTTTTCAAACCCAGTATCCTGATTTCACGACCGTCTGCTGTTTTAAAGACATAATTTGATAAAGAGGCTCCATTTATATATAAGTCTTTTAAAATATCTAAAATAGCCTTATCTCTGTCAGGTTCTCTCATAAATTTATAGTGCAAAGGTTCTTTGTAAGTAAATACAGAACTAAATTCTTTCGGAAGTGCCATACCTTTATATTTACCCGAGATGACCTCTTGGATGACTTCATTTTGAATTTGTTTAACTTCCGGATATATACCCCATTTTGATAGACATTTGCCTAAATGTTTATCAAAAAACTCTGTCATAAGTTTAACTTTTTCTTCACCAGTTGCACAACTTTGAACTCTTGAACATAAATCAGCAGGAATAACAGATTTTAAATCCCTAGCAATAGCAGCTTCAAAATTTGTATCAAAAACTTTTATTTCAGGATACATTTCCATTGCTTCTTTTACTGTTTTACATTCATTAAGGCCTGAGTAATGTTTTTCAAGGATTTTAGAGAAAGAAAAATTACCTTCTTTTGCGGCTTCTAAAACCTTAGAATAAAGATTTTCTGGAACAACGCCTTTAAATTCTTCAATCTTTTGCATGAAGTTGTTGTTAAAGTCACTAAAACTTGCAAAAAGCTTTGTTGGTTTTATTCCGTGATAAGCACGTAAAAGTTCCCCGCTTGTTTCTGCTACAGCTTCCGTAGAATGAGGCAAACTTTCACTAACTGCATCAGATACGGTATTTGCACCTTTTGATATTACCTGAGTTATATTATTAACTATTTTGATTGGATTTACCATATTTATATCAAAACATTTTATTTAAAAATTTTGACAAATTATTAACATATATTACAAAAATACAAGTTTGAATAACAAATTATTATTTTATCTGTTTTAATAAAAAAAAAGCAATAAAACAAAGGGGAAAGCCATGCAAATTGCAAGAATACAGAGTTATAACAACACAATACATAACAACAACAGAAAAAATCCACAAACGCAACCAAAAGCGGTTGCTAATGAAGTTAAGCAAATAACTGAATTATCAAATGTTTATTACCATCCGCAAATATCTTTTGGTGGTAAAAAACATTATTTAGAAACTTTTAACCCAAATCGTACAGTTCCTCATATTGATTTTGCTGAATATAAAACAATGAAAGACAACACAAAACAACGATTTAGAAAACGTTATGAGTCATTTTTTACCGATAAAATAGCAGATCCGGAAGAACTTTATGACCAAAATTATCACTATATGCCTCTACGCTCAGAAAAGGACATGGATGAATTTATCAAGGTTGCAAAAATATATTCACAATATAAAGACCAGCCAATAATTTGCCTTGGCAGAAGTCCAAAATGGTTTTTAAACGCATCACTTTGGATGAAAGACGGAATAGACAACTATAATTTCGTGGCATTTTCAAAATATTGGTATTATCCTAACGGGAATTACGGCTTAAGATATTTACCGCAAATGGCACCTACTGAAAAAGAGGAACTCGCCTACAGAAAATATTTACGTAGAGTATCCTCTGACCCTAAAACTATAGTTGAAAATTTCGAAAAAACCGGCAAAAGAACAGTAATAACCGACTACATTTGCTCCGGAAAAGGTGTAAGTTCATTCTTGGACGTAATGTCACATTATGCGGAAGATTTGGGAATTTTGGATAAATTTGCTCGCTCAATTGAAATTGTAGGCATCGGCTCAATGGAATACATGGAAAACCTTAACCCTTATGCTGACGAGTATTCAGAACCAAGTGTATTAATGCCACCAAGACTCCAAAAATACGACAGTATTATTCCTCAAAGATTTCATAACATAAAAAGCTATCCCGTATTTGTTGATATGCTTCTAAATCAAAATACAAACGAATGCAGATCAACATACTACCCTCACAATGCGTGGACAGTTTATAAACCTGACCAGTTCAAAACAGGACTGATAAAAGACATGAAAAAGGTAAAAGATATTGTAAAAACACTTGGAAGCGACAGAAGTATGGCTTCATTCACTCCTGCGATGTTTGATTTTAGAAATCTTTTAAATTTCAGAATACTTGACGCTCTTAACCAAAGAAACTTATTAAAAGATATTCACATAGCAAGGATATAATACTTATTTCTTTCTAAAAGTTAGAAATCGAAAATAAACTCATCCTCAGTATTTTCCAATTCAAAATTCTTTAGTAATTTTGGCTGAGATAACTGCTCTAATGCATTCGGAACAAAATGTGGCTGATTAGAATCATCATTTTTCTTAACCGTAAAGGTTCTGATTTCTTTAGGGAAAAATCTTAAATGCACATTCTGAGATATATTTTTAGAAACATTATTTTTGAAATATTGTTTGATTTTTTCAAGATGAGAAACCGCTTGAGCTTGGTTTAAAGCTAAAAAATAGCCGTTTGTATCAGAAACAGTTTTGTTATATTTCCCACTCCACATAATTGTACTATTCACATTATCCGTCAAAACTGCTGTCGTTGTGAGATTAAACGGATAAGTTATTTTAAAAGCACTTGAAACTTCCAAAACTTCCCAAAGATTTCTGCGAGTTGCAGCTCTATCAGTTATCGCATAACAAGAAATTATAATGGTCGACTTTACGCCAAATGCCTTTGATATTTTACTAAGAGTATCAAAGTTAAGCTTTTCCGTCTGCTCAAAATTTTCAAGCATCGCTTCTGTTTCTGTTTTTAATTCCGGATTATTGACAAAATAAGAACGTAAAGTAGCTAAATCTACCGTGTTTATTCCACGATAAGAATCCAGTTCTTGAATTACCTCGTTTGCCAAGATTTCTGAGGGTTCCGAAAAACAAAAGTAATTATCACATACACTAAAGAGTTCAGCCGGCAAAACAACTACATCAAATTGAATGGCATGCGCAGGTTTGCTCAAAGCTATAACAGTAGTGATTGCAAAAATTATTGTTAAAAAAATCTTTTTCATATACAGATTATAGCATAATTTATCATAATATGTTATAATATACTTATGGCTAGAAACTTGGTTAAAATTTTGGGATATTCGGTTGACAATTTTTCAATGGATGAGGCTGTAGACTACATACAGTCTAACTTTGGACAGATTGTTACAATCAACCCTGAGATGATAAATGCCGCTTCTAAGAACAAAGATTTTGCAAAAGTAATAAATGAGGCTGAATTGGTTGTCCCTGACGGGATTGGAATAGAAATAGGTTTAAAAATACTTGGACATCGGGTAAAACGTATTCCGGGTATTGAATTAGGAAAAGCATTAATCGTTAAGTTTTCTAAAGATAAAAAATCAATTGCAATGATTGGGGCAAAACAAGAAGTTTTGAATAATGCTATTTCTAATTTAAAAAATGAAATTTCTGATTTAAACATCGTATATTCACACAACGGATATTTTGATAATAACGACGAAGTTCTTACGGCTGCAACTCAATCCCAACCTGATTTGGTATTGGTTGCACTTGGTTCGCCAAAACAGGAAATGTTTATATACGAATTAAAGAAAAGATTACCAAATGCAGTATTAATAGGGTTAGGCGGAAGTTTTGACGTTTGGGCAGGAGCGGTTTCACGAGCTCCAAAAATTTGGCAAAATTTGGGACTTGAATGGCTTTACAGAACAATCAAAGAACCTCAACGCTTTAAAAGAATTTTTCCGACCTTACCGCTATTTATGCTAAATGTTTACAAAGAAAGGCTGACACGTAATAATGCTAAATGATAATGAAATAAAAGAAATCGAAACACTCTGTTTAGAAAACAGAAATAACATCTTGGATATGGTTTACGAAGCGCAATCCGGACACATTGGCGGGTCCTTATCCGCCTGTGAAATTTTAACAGTTCTTTTTCACAAGTGTATGAAAAACTGTCCAAAGGGAAAAACTTCAAATGAATACCCAAAAAGGGACAGATTTGTGTTATCAAAAGGTCATGTTTCACCTGTTTATTATTCAATTTTAGCTCAGCTTGGTTTTATTGATAAATCAGAATTAAAGACCTTTAGAAAATTAGGAACAAGACTGCAGGGACATCCATCACTTTGGTGTCCGGGAGTTGAAGTTGCAACAGGTTCGCTGGGGCAAGGTTTATCAATGGCTTGCGGAATTGCAATGTCATTAAAGATAGATAAAAACCCTGCACACGTTTACGTTTTATTAGGGGATGGAGAAATGCAGGAAGGGAACGTCTGGGAAGCATTGATGCAAGCTCCGCATAGAAACTTAAATAACCTAACAGCAATAATAGACAGAAACCGATTACAAATTGACGGAAATACAGAAAATATAAAGCAACTTGACAATCTGTCAGAAAAGATTAAAGCCTTTAATTGGAATGTTATAGAAATTGACGGTCACGATATAAAGCAAATTTACGATGCAATTGAAACAGCAAAACAAGCAGACAAACCAACAGCAATAATTGCAAACACAATTAAAGGAAAAGGTGTTAGTTTTATGGAAAACAATGCAGGCTGGCATGGAAAAGCACCAACTGAAGAAGATTACAAAAAAGCAAAAATGGAATTGGTATAAATATAACGGAGGCATGATGGATTTAAAAGGATTATGGAAGCGCTCAGGCTTCACACTCATGGAAATTATGATATCGGTATTTATAGTTGCTATTCTTATAGCAATTACAGTACCTATTGTAAAAAAGCAAATAGACAAAACCGAAGATTATGCATATTATATGGCATACAAAACCGTTGAAAAAATGGCTGGTCAAATCGTTGCAATGGGTGATCCTGAAGAAATAGATGATATCACAACGATGTCTGAGCCTGAAATAAAACTTGCGGACAGAGTTAAAAACTCCGTAAAAACTTTTGTTGCTGACACCGGCAAAAAAGTTAAAATATTTATAACCGGAGCATCCGGTAAAATTGCAAAATCTGAAGAATATCTGTTTAGAAAAATGTTTCCAAGTGCATTTGCAGAAACTGTAACAATTCAAAAAAAAGTATATACTTTATCATCTGATGATTATGATATGTTATGGTTAGGTATACAAGTGTGTGCTAATGGCAGAAAAATTCCTAAATCACAAACCACAGACTCTGTGACTTCAGAAGTTAAGTATGAATATTATACTAAGGCTGACTTCGACAATTGTGTAGGATATGGTAAGTCTGCTGAAGTTGAGGGAGTTACGATTGCTCAATATGGCAACTTAATCTCCATGTTACCAACAAATTGCCCACATTATGATGATTATCAAGCTCAAATATTGGCTGAAATAAAAAATCAAAACTCCCCTAACGCAAGAGATATTTCCACGTACCTTAATGGAGCATGTACCGGTACAATTAAGGATTCAAGCAATAAGATACACAAATTTACAATGTCTTATCAGCTTTTGGAAGATGAGGGAGATGTAGATGATGGTGACGATGATGATGAAGACGAAGGAGGTTCTGCAGGAGGAATTAACGCCGATAATTACGTAGAAACACCTTCTACACCTGAAGCCGCTCAAGGTGAGTTCGTACAAATAGAAGAATACGAAATGGACGTCAATGAGGCTGGTGCAAATACTGAACCTACAGCAAAACCTGAGTTCCCGGTTGAATATTGTAATAACACATTACAAACATTTCATATGTTCAATAAAGAAGCAAAAGATTCTGTTGATTGCGTTTGTGAGACTGGCCGTAGTGTCACCCAAAACAACGACCGAGCTTGTTGTCCACCATGTTCTGGAGGTGCGCTGCCGTACTATAATAGCAAAGGCACAAGTGATGCTGACAAGTGCGTATGCTGTTCAACAGATTTCAATCCAGAAAGTGGGAAATGTTGTCCAAAAAATTCAATCTATGTATCAGGGAAGGAATGTACTTGTATATCAGGTTACGGACCTGCGGGACTTTGTAATGTATTAGAAACATGTCCTCCGGGAACAACTAAAGATGATAAGGAGAACGTATGTGTCGTCAATCCGCCTGTACTAAAGGCATCAAGATTTTGTGAATTAGTCAAAGAATACTATAATACGTATGAGACTAATTGTAATGCAGGATTTAAAACACTCGCGGTTAAAGGGGCAAATGTTCATTATAATGAAGATGTATATAAGGCTGCAACAAGTGCTTCCGGCACATATTTATCTATCCAGTCAAAAGCAGGAGCATTTGAAAAGATTACTCCGAATATAATATTTTCAAACGGTTTACCTATGTGGATTTTGGCAGACAAAACAGCTTCAATTCCTGGGTTAACCTATACTTCTCAAATGGAAGAATCAACACAAAATATTTGTCTGAACTTGAGAAAACACTCAAAAGCTAGTTGTAAAGCTGTTGATAACAAAGCATACTTCTGTAAAGGCGAAAATACTTGTTTCTCTTTAGATGACAAAGCACTTACCACAATGGGTGATGCCAGAAACTGTTGTGCTACAACTGATTTCTCTGACATTGTGGAAACTGTAGTAAATAATCCTGGTACCTATGAAGCTAAGGTTTACGAAAAAGATAAACGTGTATATTCAATAAGCGGATTTACAGTCTTTGTTGATATCAACGGACAAAACAAAGGTTCTGGCACTTTATGGGAAGATGTATTCCCATTCTTCATCGGCGCAAACGGAACGGTTTATCCGGCATATCCGATTGATGCTGAAAAAGACGCTACAAAAGAATCCTCCTTATATCTTGGCGGAAACAGTGAAAAACAACTGGCTGTTGACGTATACTACTACAAGGATGCAGGAGTTACCAGAGAAAAGGTTGTAGCTTTTCCGGGCGTTTCATACGCCAGAGGAGTGTGTTCTGCAAGATTGCTCTCAAGATACGCTCCTTACTGCATGAATCTTGGCGAAAAATTTAAGGACGGAACAAAACCAATTACAGAGGATGATGAAACATCAAATCCATGTAATACCCACAGATGCTACGTATCAGTAAGACAAAAACTGAGATCGTTCTAATATAAACAAAAAGGGGTGGAGCAATCCGCCCCTTTTTATAAGGAGAGAAAATGATAACAGATAAAATTGAAAATATTTCGTTATATAAAAATATTCCTGATGAAGTAATCAGCTTTATTAAAGGTTTAAATACAAATACGGAAGAAAAAAGATATGAAATAAGTGATAATTGCTATGCTAATATTGAAAGCTACATAACAAAAGATGAAGATATTGCAAAATTTGAAGCACACAAAAACTATATTGATATTCAAATTTTATTGACAGGGGTTGAAAATATCTACTATACAGATAAAAATAATCTTTCTGTAGCTATTCCTTATAATGAAGAAAAAGACATTGAATTTTATAGCAATTCAATAAAGCCGTATAATTTCTTAACCTTAGACGGGACGAACTTTGCAATGATTTTTCCTCACGAAGCACACGCACCTCAAGTAAAACAAAGTTCAACATCTAAAAAAGTAAAAAAGGCAGTAATTAAAATTAAAATATAATTACTTTTTTAACTTATCAGGGTATATATTCCACATTATATCAGGGTTTCGCCTAAACCATGTCAGTTGCCGTTTTGCGTAGTTTCTTGTATTTTTTTTCAACAATTCAGAAGCATAATCAAGAGAATACTCACCGTCAAGATAGCCAATCATTTCCCTATAACCGATTGTACCGACAAGATTAGGTATTCTTCCGTGTTTGTTTAATAAAAACTTTGTTTCATCAACCAAACCGCACTTGAGCATCTCCTCTACCCGCAAATCAATACGGTTATAGAGAGTTTCCCTGTCAAAATTTCGCCCAATCCATTCAATATCATAAGGAGATTGACTTATTCCTCTTGATTTTTGTAGCGGTAAGCCTGTTGTTTTGACAATTTCAATTGCTCGGATAATCTTTTTTCTGTCATTTTTATCAATATCTGAGGCTGCATCTGTATCTAAATCTGCCAAAACAGAATATAAATCATCATTATCAAGTTTCTCCAGTTCATTACGCAACTGTCTGTCAGGCTCAATTTCCGGCAACGCAAAGTTTTTTAGCAAAATATCAATATATAAACCTGTTCCGCCGACAATTATAGGGGTTTTCCCTCGCTTTGTAATATCAAGAATTAAATCTGCAGCCTGTTTTTTATATAGACCAGCACTATAATCAAATTCAGGCTCAACAATATCAATCATATAATGAGGAATACCGCATTTTTCATCCTCTGTTGGTTTTGCCGTACCTATATCAAAACCCTTATACACAAGTCTTGAATCCGCTGAAATTATTTCACCGTTTATTTTTTGCGCAAGCTCAATAGAATAGGATGTTTTACCGCTCGCTGTTGCTCCGACTATCGCTATTACTTTAATTTGAGAATTCTTGTTCATAATAAGTAAATAGTAACACAACAATATAAATCATAAAATAGTAATACAATGACAATACAATAAAATACAAAAACGGATTAAACATCAATAACGTATTTAAAATTGAAATTAAAACAATTAAAAACGAGATATAAATAAACAAGCAAAAACTATGTTTAAAAGTTTTGAAAACTTTTGCTATTGAAATGAACAGCGCTTTATACGGATTTTTTTCACCATAGACAATTTCAGGAATCCACAAAAGCGTCAAGAAAGAAACAACCGTCGTAACAAAAATCAACCCCAAATACCAAGCATCAATTACAAGCAACTCTTCATTTGAGAGTTCATTCATTTGGTTAATCAGCTCCTGACTTGACATAAAAACAGAAGCCAAGTTATATATCTGAAAATCTACAGACGCAACGTATTTTGAAATAATTGTACAAACAACCGATAAAAGCCCAAAATATAAGATAAAGTAAATTAATACAACGCCAATCATTGGTAAAAACAATTTACCTATGCCGTTTAATAACGACATAAACAATTCCCTAAGTGCTTTAACTCTGTCTCTGTCAAACACAATTATTTTTGTTGACATATACATAGCTTTTTTAAGCATATAAAACCAGCCGGACATGCAACCGCAAACCAAAACGACTGCAGTAATCGCAGCAAAAATAAACTTTGAGATATCGTTTATATAAGCAGCTGCAAAAGTATAGTACCACCCGAAAATAGATAAAAACACAATTAAAGGGACAGCCACAATCAAACAGCCATTTGTAATATTAAAACAGTTTTTAAATAATCTAAGCATAATCGCTCCTATTATTTACTTACCGCAGTAACTTCTTTCGAATTTTGTTCATTTTTCTGCATTTTTAATTTACGTTTGCGACGACGCATCAAATCAACAAAGGCTTCAATTCTTGTGATATAACCTGCCCTGCCTGTCTGTTCATCCAAAATCAATGGTAAAATCGGAATTTCACAGTCTTCGCGCATTGACGGGAAGATATTTTGTGACATAATCTCTGGCATGCAAGTAAACGGACTTAAATGAATTATACCATCAATGCCTCTTTCATTTGCATAAGCGACATCCGAAACACATTCCAAAGCATCCCCACCGATATCTCTCATCAAATACGGTTTTGCAAGCCTATCCGCACGTTGAAGGTGAGTTTCACCTTTCCTGAATATTTTAGGGATAATCGCATCCTTTAAGAAGCTGCTGACAGTTAAACTGCGACGAACTTGTACTCCCATTCTGCCAAGTTCTTTTTCAATACCTTGATTTGAAAATTCGTCATTTACAACATAAATTTCACCGGTAATATCAACATTTAAGACCTCTTTATCAGGATTTATTTCAACAAGTTTCATTTCTTCAACTATTTGTTTATTTGCTTTTTTCAAACCTAAAACAGTATCATTTTCATCAATAATTTTCAAAGCCTTTTTATAATGCTTTTCAGAATCACCCTGTTTTAACTCTCTTGCCCTGTAATATGAATGCAGACTTTCAAGTTTATCCAAAACAAAAACTTTTAAAATTGCAATTAAAATAGCGCGAGAGAATAAGACCGGATTATTTTTTCCGCTGGCGTCCTTCAAAAAATTATAAAGACCTTTTATTCCATCGTATAACTGCAATTCAAGATACTTAGCTTCATACCCCAAATCACTCAAGGCATTTGCAATACATTTTCCGTATTCTCCGAGCCTGCAACAGCCGGGAGAGGTAATCATCGCAACATAATCGGCACCACCTTCTATTGCCTCAATAAAATTACCCAAAATTAATTTGTAAGGTAAACAAATAGCCTCAGGTGCGTGTTTTGTACCTAAAGACAATGCCTTTTTACTGGTATAAGGCTCAATATACGGTTCACAACCAATAATCCTTAAAGCTGCCGACCAAGCATAACTAATGGTACCCATGTGAGGAAATGATATTTTTCTTTTTTTTATTTCTTTACTTTTTGCCATAATATTTAATCCTTAATATATTTTAAATCAGGGTGTCTTGCCGCTGTAACTTCATCAATTTTCTTGACCGGAGTGGAATGAGGCGCAGACAAAATATGCTCAGGACACTCTTTTGCCTCTTTTGCAATCTGAATCATTACTTGGACAAATTCATCCAATTTAGTTTTATGTTCAGATTCTGTCGGTTCAATCATTATAGCCTCATGCACAATCAATGGGAAGTATACCGTTGGGGGATGAGTATCACTATCCATTAAGGCTTTCGCTATATTAAGCGTAGAAACACCGCTTTCATGTTTTTGTTTTTCACCCGTTAAGACAAACTCATGCATACACGGTTCATCATAAGGTAAGTCATAATAGCCTTTTAATTTTTCTTTCAGATAATTTGCATTCAAAACCGCATTTTCTGAAGCATTTTTCAGGTTTTTACCCATCATCAGGATATAAGTATAAGCTCTGACAAAAACAGAGAAATTACCGCAGAAATCCTTTACACTACCGATTGAATGTTTTATGTCAAAATTTCTGAAATATTTTTCACCATCGAAATCAATAACAGGTTTTGGTAAGTAGTCTTTGAGTTTTTCAACAACTGCTACAGGACCTGCACCCGGACCTCCGCCGCCATGAGGAGTTGAAAAAGTCTTGTGCAAATTCAAATGGACAACATCAAAACCCATCAATTTTGGGTTAGTATACCCCATAATCGCATTAAAGTTTGCACCATCATAATACAACAATGAGCCGTTTGCGTGCATTAACTCGGAAATTTCTTTTACATTTTCTTCAAAAATTCCCAACGTATTTGGATTTGTCATCATAATAGCAGCAACATCTTCATTTAAAACGGCTTTTAAAGCCTCAATGTCAACCTGACCTTTTGAATTTGATTTAATTTCAACGATATCAAAGCCGCTCATCTTTGCACTTGCCGGATTTGTACCATGCGCAGAATCAGGAATAATGACCTTTGTACGTTTTTCTCCAATCGTATCAAAATATTTTTTGATAATCATCATACCTGTCATTTCACCGTGCGCACCTGCAGATGGCTGCAAAGTAATCGCATCCATTCCGGTAACTTCTAACAGAGCTTTTTGAAGATTATACATGAGTTTTAATGACCCTTGAGCCATTTCATCAGGGCAATTCGGATGAATATTAAACCCGTCAAGGGAAGCCAAAAACTCATTTACTTTCGGATTATATTTCATTGTACATGACCCGAGAGGATAAAAACCTTTTTCAATACAAAAATTCAAATCGGATAATTCTTTGTAATGCCTCATTACATCAAGTTCACTTACCTGCGGAAGCCCGATATCAGAAGTTCTTACAAAATTTTGCGGCAAAAAATCTGTATTTATTGCCTCATCAGTAAGATTTATACCCTCAACCCCGTTTGTCTTTTCAAAAATTGTTTTCATATAACTATATTATCCCCTGCTTTGCCAAGTCCTTTTTAATTCTATCCAAACCTGTTTGTATAATCCTTGATATTCTTGACTGGGAAATATGAAACTCATCAGCAATTTCCCTTAACTTCTTCTCCTTAAAAAACTTGTACTCAATCAATTCTCGCTCTCTTGGAGGAAGTTTCTTCATTGATTCCAAAATCCCCTCTTTTAATTCCGTAAATTCAATGCTTTCTTCCGGAGTTTTATCATTTGCCTTGAATTGAGTAGGAACTTCAGCATCTTGAAGCTCATCAATCGAAAGAATATTTTTGTAGACATCCGCCCTAAATTCTGCTTCTGCCGTTTCATCATCTTCTTGCATAGATGATTTATTTTTCAACGTGTACCACTTATACCTTCTTCTTACTTCATTGCGAATAGCCCATTTTATTGCGGTTGATAAATAAGTACTGTTGTACTCTTTCGGATTGCGATTTTTAAATAAAATATACAACGCGTGAGTACCTATATTTACAAGTTCAGGCAACTCAATCAAGTGTGACCTGGAAAACTTCTGATACTCCACTTTTGCAATAATCTCAATCAAATCCTTGTATTCTTTGAGTTTTAAATTTTCTTCTGCCGACATTACTATAACTAATCCATAAAATAATAAAACTGTTACAAAATAATCATATCAAAAAAAAATCTATATGACCAGCTAATGTAATTTCTCTTAACATATTGTATCTTCTTGAAAAAGGAGAAAATATGAATATACTATTTTGTACAGACGGTTCAAAGATAAGTTATAAATCAATTGAAAATTTTTCACATTGGACAACTGATATAAAAGTTGATATTTTTTGCGCAATTGACTGGAGTTTTTTACCGGATAGCGTATCTGTTGAGAACAGCAAATTTGCAATTCAATGTACAAATTCTGCAGATGCAATTTTAGATTATTCTGAAAAATTCTTAAAAGAACATGGAATAAATATTGGCGAAAAAATAAAAATGTGCGGTTCTACTGTTGATTCAATTTTAGAAATATCGGAGAAAAAAAATTACGACTTCATTGTACTTGGCTCACACGGTAAAAAAGGTATTCAAAAATGGTTAGGCTCAGTATCTCAAGAAATCGCAGCCGTTTCTAAAATCTCTACTTACATTTCAAAAGGAGAAAACAATAACAAGAGAATTTTATTTGCGGTTGACAATTCCGAAACCTCTCAAAATGTTATTAAAAAAAGCGTTAAAATGTTTAACCTGACAGACAAAGAAATTCATCTTGCCACAGTTTATGAAATTCCAGACTATCTGTTTTTAGACGGAAATATAGATTCAAATTGGGCACTTGAAATAAGTAAAAAACAAGAAACTGCCTCAATGCTCTTATTAAATGATATAGAAAATAAATTTAAAGAACAAGGTTTAAATATAAAATCAAAAGCGGTATTAAACGGTTTACCTGCAAATGAGATACTTAAGTACATTGAAAAAGAAAGTATCGATTTGACAGTCTGCGGAATAAGAAACAGAAAATACCTAACAAGATTTTTAATAAGTTCAGTAAGCAAAAGAGTTCTTGAATATGCACCGACAGATGTTATAATAATCAGACCATAAAATTATTGGCAAGTAATATTTCATTCTCCAATTTTGCATTTGCTCCGACAGGAGCAGTTGCCTTAACTTTTGAATGACTGAACGGATACCCGGAAATAACAGGAACATTAAGCCTTTCTGAAATCTCTCCCAACAATTCATCAAAATAATCTTTATCATCCAAATCTAAAAAATCACCAATCAAGATTGCAGACACATTATTACTAAAAGATGAATAATTCAACAATTGAGTGAAATATCTGTCAATCTTATACACAGGTTCATTCAAATCTTCCACAAAAAATATAAATTTTTCATCAGGAAGGAAATCCAATCCACACAGACTTGCTACAGTTGCAAGATTTCCACCGAGCAAAAGACCTGAAGCATTCCCTGAATTATAAATTTTCCCATTTTTTGATTGAATATTCAGATTACCGGAACTTAAAGTATTGAAAAAAGAAGTCTTTGTCCAAGTATCAACTGGATCTGAAAAATCAGATTGTGCCATAGGAGCGGAAAAAGTTATCAATCCTGCACGTTTTAAAAACATCAAATTAAGGATTGTAACATCTGAATAACCGCAAAAGATTTTAGGATTTTCTCTAATTATAGAGTAATCAATCTTATCAACCAGCCTCAATGCGCCATATCCACCTCTGGCACAGATTATAGCATTGACTTCACTATCACAAAACGCTTCATGCAAATCCGTAACACGTTCAGTATCATTTCCTGCCATATATCTTGAGGAATTTGCAATATTTTTACCTAATTTAACTTTGTAACCTAAATTTTCAAAATACTTTTTCGATAATATAATTTTATCAAAATCAACATTCCCGCATGGCGCAATTATAGCAATTGTATCACCGACTTTTAATTTTTTAGGTTTAATTAAGTTCATAAATAACCCTTTTTTATATTTTATCTGCTATAATTTTATCATGAATAAGAATTACATACCTTTATACAGAAAATACAGACCACAAACAATCGAACAAATCGTAGGTCAGGAACACATAAAAAAAGCTCTTGCAAACGCGATTAAAATGGATAGAATTTCGCATGCTTATCTTTTTACCGGCCCGAGAGGAACCGGTAAAACATCTACCGCGAGAATTTTTGCAAAATCATTGAATTGTCAAAACGGCCCGACGATTTCACCATGCAACGAGTGTGAAAATTGTAAAAATATAACGAACTCAATTCCTATTGATGTTATAGAAATTGACGCTGCAAGTAACCGCTCGGTAAACGATGCCGATGAAATCATACAAAAAGTTGCATTAGCGCCTGTTCAAAGCCGATATAAAATATATATTATCGACGAAGTTCACATGTTAACGAATCAAGCCTTTAATGCACTTCTAAAAACGCTTGAAGAACCGCCTAAAAATGTAATTTTTATTCTTGCTACTACTGAAGTCCATAAAGTTTTGGATACGATAAAAAGTCGCTGCCAAAGATTTGACTTTAAAAGAATTACAACGGATGACATTACCAAACATTTAAGATACATTTCGGATAAAGAAGAAATTAACATTACAGACGATGCGTTGTCTTATATTGCACAAAATGCAGCTGGGGGAATGCGTGACAGTATTGCTTTGCTTGATCAGTTAAGCGTTCTTAATTCAAAAGAAAGCGCAATTACAACGGATGATATAAATAATCTTCTCGGAAGGCTCTCGTTCAAAGATTTAACAGAGTTGTTTGTTTCGATTACAAAATCCGAACAGAATAACGCGCTAGATATTCTAAATAAAATCTATAATAGCGGAAACGAACCAATACAAATATTATCAAACCTTTTGGAATATTTGAGAAATTCACTTATACTAAAAGCCACCTCAGGTGAAGCTGAAAACACTATTATAGTACAATTAAATGCGGAACAATCAAAAATTTTGAACGACAAACTTAAAGATATCGAAACACATCAAATTGTTTCACTAATTGATAAATGCGCGTCATACATAAAAGAATTAAAATTAACATCTAACCCAAAACTGTGGCTGGATGTTGCAATATTAGACATGGCAAACTTAGCTCAAAATACAAAACTTGAGGATTTGCAAAAAAGAATTTCAATGTTAGAAAGCTCAGAACAGCCGAGAATGGTAAATGTTTCACCGTATAATACGCCACCTGCACCTGTTGCAAAACCTGAAGTAATAAAAACTGCGGTTAAACAAACACCTAAACAAACTGCCGAGCCACAAATTAAACAAACTGTTTCTGAAGAAGAAGTGTTAACAGATGCTGTTCCAATGTCAAAACCATCACCGACAAGCGGATTAAAAAATCAATGGCTTAAATTTTTGGAATGTATTTCAAGTTTCCCATCCCGTGCGATACTAAAACAGCAGGCAATTCCTGTTAAATTATCACAGGATGAAGTTATTATCACAATAAAAAACCCGAGTTGGCTAAAACAATTCGGTCAAGACGGTTCAAAACATTCTTGTATTGTAGATGCCGCAAACACAATGTTTGGTTCTGCAAAAAAGATTATAGTCAGAGCTCCTGAAGCAGGTGATGATAAATTAAGGCAAGAAAAAGCATCTGAAGAAGATGAAAAACCTGCCCCTGCACAAGCGCCGAAAAAAGATTTAGCACCCATCCAGAGTAAAAAAATCAGCAACTCTGATATCGATGAAGCTATAGAAAATAAAAACGAGATTGAACAATCTGATAATGAGGATTCTCAGCCTCGAATTACAAAAACTGCCGAATCTATGTATCACTCAGACGAAGTCAATATGGTAATGGATTTATTCGAAGGTAAAATTATAGATTAAAAGCCACTTTCAAAGCGGCTTTTAAATTTATTGCTATTTTGGATTTATTAATTATATATTTTCCTTGTTAAATCAGACTTTCTCAATCTGATATTTTCCGGAGTAATCTCAAGCAATTCATCATCTCCCAAATACTCAAGAGCTTCTTCAAGAGTGAGAATTCGCGGAGCTTGTAATGTTACCATTACATCAGCAGTTGAACTTCTCATATTTGTAAGTTTTTTAGTTTTACAAATATTAACCACAATATCCTGCGGTCTATTACATTCGCCTATTATCATCCCTCTGTAAACTTTTGTTTTCGGAGTAATAAAGAAAACTCCTCTATCTTCATATTGAGCCAAAGCATAAGGGATTGCCTCACCTTGTTCGTGAGCAATAATAGAGCCGCTTCTTTGTCTTGGGATATCACCGGCATAAGGTCTGTAATGCAGGAATGTATGATACATTATACCTTCACCACGTGTCATTCTTATAAACTCACTCCTAAAACCGATAAGTCCGCGAGCAGGTATATGGAATGTCAAAGTTGTCCTACCTTTTGAAGTTTGCATATCTTTCATTTCAGCTTTTCTGCCCGATAATCTTTCTATTGCAGAACCTGCATATTCTTCCGGTACATCAATTATAAGATTTTCATAAGGTTCACAATGTTCACCATTGATATTCTTATAGATAACCTCAGGTTTTGATACCGCAAACTCATATCCTTCACGTCGCATTGTTTCAATTAGAATACTTAAATGGAGTTCACCTCTGCCTGAAACTCTGAAACAGTCAGTTGAATCTGTATCTTCAACTCTTAAACTTACATTTTTTTCCAATTCGTTATAAAGACGTTTTCTGATTTGACGTGATGTTACAAATTTACCTTCCGTACCTGCAAAAGGACTGTCATTTACAGAAAAATTCATCTGCAAAGTAGGCTCATCAACTTTTATTAGAGGCAAAGCTTTTGGATTAAGCGGATCACAAATAGTTTCGCCAATTTGAACATCTGCAAATCCTGCAATACCTACGATATCACCTGCTTTTGCAGTTTCAATTTCAACTCGTCCCAAATCTTTAAATCCAAAAAGTTTAACAATCTTACCGCGTTCTTGAGTCCCGTCAGAATGAATAACGCACACTTGATCTTGAGAATTGACTTTACCGTGAGCAATACGTCCGATAACGATTCTTCCGACATATTCATTATAATCAAGAGTAGTAGCTCTGAATTGGAATGGTTCATTTTCATCACCCTCAGGAGCTTTTATATTTTTAACAATACTGTCCAAAAGCGGAACCATATCAACTCTTTCATCTTCCAAATCATTTATTGCAAACCCGTTTAAACTGCTCGAAAAAATAAAAGGGAAATCAATTAAATCTTCTCTGTCAGTTAATTCTGTAAACAAATCAAAAACCTTATCCAAAGCAGTTAGAGGTTCAGCAGCAGGCTTGTCAATTTTATTTATAACTACAATAATTTTAAGTCCCAATTCAAGAGCTTTAGAAAGAACAAATCTCGTTTGAGGCATAGGACCTTCGGCAGCATCAACAATGAGTAATGCACCATCAACCATACCCAAAACACGTTCAACTTCACCACCAAAGTCTGCGTGACCCGGAGTATCCACTACATTTATCTTTGTACCTTTGTAGTCAATTGATATATTCTTTGACAGGATAGTAATACCTCTTTCTCTTTCCAAATCGTTACTATCCAAAACACGTTCTTCCACATGCTGATTTTCTCTAAAAACACCTGCTTGCTTGAGCAAACAGTCTACAAGCGTAGTCTTACCGTGGTCAACGTGGGCAATTATTGCTATATTTCTAATATTTTCGTTACAAGTCATATCTTCCGCCAATCATTATTTTAGTTAGTGTAATTTTTACACTTATATAATAAATCAGACATTTTGAGATTTCAATACTCTATTTGTCAATTTCACGCAACAATTTTTCAATTTTTCTAAATAAATTTCCTTGATCATATTTTAGCATAATTTCTCGAGCCTTAAACAAATTATCTTTTGCTGCATTTCTATCATATTTATACATAATCTCAGCGATTTCATACCTTACGGCAGCAAGTTTCAATTCATAACCTCTAATAGGTTTCATTTTTCGCGTTAAAGTCATAAATCTTTTTTTAACTTTGTCATAATCCGTACAAATTTGAGTAAGCGCACGTCTTTCTGTTAATAACGCATTCAAATGTTCTCTACTTGCAGGTTTTGTAATTTTGTATATTTCTTTTAAATCATTTGCTCTTGCCATAATATGAACGGGATCATGAAATCTTTTTGCTATTGCAAGAGCGGCAGTGGCAACTTGCTCAATAATTTCAGAATTTCCGGCGTTTAATTTTATTAACAGACTGTAAATAATTGCTGCCAAATTGTTATCTCCCAGATTTACAAGCCGTTGAGCAAATCTTTTGGCGTGTTTATTCAAACATGGGAGTTCATTTCGAACTTGAAAAGCCCTGCCAATATCATGTAATTGACAAGAAAAAGCTACAGAATCTACAGGTCTTTTAGATTTTATCAAATTAACCGTTTTATTTTCCAGTTTCAATATTTCAGCTTTTGGAATAATAGATTTTCCTACGTTGTATACTTTAGGGGTCATTTTAATCTCCACAGATATTATAAACAACGTAAATTTATTTTTTGCTATATTATTTTTTTTCAGGGCGATATGCTATAAAAGAGCAGACCAAGCAACAAATTCCAAACAAAATACCAAAACACATTGTCCTATGATAAGACGATAGAAAAGCATCCTGATATTTCAAACCATTATTCAAAAATATATTTCTAAAACTGTCAAACAATGTAATCGTAACCGCGACACCTAATATATTCCCCAGATTTCTTGACAGCGATAAAATTCCACTCGCAATTCCCAGTTCTTCTTTATCAACGCTTGTTATAATTGCATTATTTGACGGAGATTGGAAGCATCCATTACCAATTCCCATAATGACAGACGCAAAAATAATCTCCCACATAGGAGTTGAGGCATTAAAAGTAGTAAAAATAATCAATGAAATGATATAAATCACAGGTCCTGTAACAGTCAGAACACCGCTGCCATGTTTTCCTGCATAACTTCCTGCAAAAGGTGCAACAACAGAAGACGCAACAGAATAAGGCAATATCAAAAGTCCTGCTACAAATGCGTTATATTTTACAATTTCCTGCAAGAAAAAAGGTAACAAAACACCATTAGTAAACATACACATATAAGATGTCATAACAGCGATATTTCCAAAGGTAAAAGTTTTTATTTTAAACATTTTAAAATTAATTAAAGGATAATTTATTTTTTTATCTCTAAAATAAAATAACCCGCCAAAAATAAGTGTTAAAACACCCAAAGCAATAATTTTTAAGGATTTCCACCCCCAGTTGTGACCTTCTGAAATTGCAAGTAACAAAGCCATTAAAGCTATCGTAAAATAAATAAATCCTTTGTAATCAAACTTAAATATTTTTTGTTTTTTTATATATGAAGGTAAAAATTTATAGGAGTAAAAAGCGCCTATCAAAGCAATCGGTACAGAGGGCAAAAATATCGCATGCCAATCAAAAAGGTGAATTAAAAATCCGCCGACAGCAGGACCGCTCATTCCGCCGACTGCAACAATACAAGCATTAATTCCCAAAGCTTTTCCTCTGTCTTTTCCTTTAAACAAAGATGCAATAGCTGCCGGACCGTTTGCAATCATAATTGACGCACCCGCAGCCTCTAAGCACCTGAAAAGTATCAATAGGTAAAAATTTCTTGAGGTAAAACACAAAAATGCACCAAGCGCAAAAACAAAAAAACCTGACGCATAAATCTTATTCTTAGGAAAAATATCACCTAATTTACCGAAAAACGGTAACAATACAGTTAACACAAGCATGTAAGAAATTACAACCCATTGAACCTGAACCAGCGTTATATTAAGTCCCTGAGCAATTGGAAACAAAGCCAAATTCACAGAAGTTGAATCCAGCATTCCCATGAAGTTTCCGAGTATAATAAGAAAACACAATATCCATTTAATATTTTTAGTCGTCATAAAAAAATTGTATCACGACTACATTTAATGTCCAAAAATTTACAAGCAATAAACAAATGTAAAGTTTTGTATCGTTTGAAATCGCATTAAGAGGTTATTATTTGCAAAAATACACAAAATTATCATAGGGATGTTGAATTAGGTTTACATATATGTTATAATAAAGAAATAAGATAGTTTTTTTGGAGTTTGACGAGGATGATATTACTGGATAAAATCAAAAAAGGCTTTTCCCTAACGGAATTGTTGATAGTATTGGTTATTATAGCAGTTTTGTTTGCTGCATTAGCACCAATTATGACGCGCAGAAAACTTGGAACAGCAATAGCAAACGAACCTGTATGGAGCTTTGTAACAGACGCGAAAGATGCTTTTTTTGACCCGAAGGCAGGTAACGCTCCGGGTGCAGCATATTTTGGCTTTAGTCCAAGCTTGTTAGCCGACCAAAAACCATACGCAAAGGTTTATTTAAGAGCAAAAACCAATCAAAACCACATACAATTCAGATATGGGGACAATTTTGGTAACCTTTCCGGTTTATTTTCTATGGACAACAATAGCAATATTATGGCATCGACAAAGCCAATTGATTCTAACTGGATATTCTCCAAAAGGGGGCAGTATAATACCGTAGCAGGAGCTTCAGCTTACTCGACATGGAATCAAAATACCAAATACAACGTAGCAATTGGCGGAGCTTCATTAGCATCCCCTACAGGTGCGATAACTAATACGGTTGCTGTTGGTGCAAATACGGCTCAATATGCAAAAGGTTCCAATAATATAGGTATCGGGGCAAATACATTAAGAGGTAAAGATAACCCAATTAAAAATACAATAGCTATTGGGGGTAGAGTATTATCAATAGATGAATCCTCAGGTACAGATAACGTATTTGTCGGTTATGGTGTTGCTACTGCAGGATTTAGATCCACGGAAGCTAAAAAAAACACAATCGTGGCATCCGGCATGTACGGAACAACATCACATAGCAATACAATTATCGGTTATGAAGTATATGATGCAAACTTTGGTAAATCCCATGATATAACTGCAATCGGTTATAAATCATGTAACAGTATCAATATGGCAGGTTCAACGGCTGCTACTAATAGTGAAGGTCCAAAAACTTGTATAGGAACAACCTCCGCAGATAACAAAGGGAATTCAACAGGAACTCCCGGGTCGGATGCACGCGGAATTAAATATGAATGGTCTAATGACGCTTATGATCACGTATTTATAGGAGGATCTCCGGTCGGATTTAACGGGCGTTCGGTTTTAGAAGTTCACAACATGGATAGCTCTCAAGCGGGAAGTATTAACTTTCAACCTCGGATAGCTCCGACTGTTGTACTAAACTCACATTTGGTTGTTCGAGGTAATTTATATTTTCCTGAGGTTCAAAAGGGAAAGTTGCTTCCGCATGATTCTGCAATTGATAACTTTGACACAACAGGTAAATCTCTTCAAAAAGGTAGAGACCGTTGTGGAAGATCTTGCGGGCCCTTCGGACGTAAGAAATTTAGAGCAAGTAAAGAGTGTAACGCTATTATTGGTATATTAACAACAATACTTTCAGTTCTAACGTATATAGCTGGGGGAATAGCTAGCGCTTCAGGTGTGGTAATTGCAGGATGGCTGGGAACTATAGCTGGGATGTTACTTCTTGCATCAAGCGGAAGCGGTAGTTACACAATACTACGAGATCCTGTTTCAGGCGCTACTATGCGTTTTAGAGAAGATTTTAGCGGGACTGGTGATTCTTATAAAAAGAGTTGTATGAGTTCTACCTCTAAAGGGTATCCTGATAAAGAAGGTTGTCCTGACTTACAATTATCTGATATAAGAATGAAAGAAAATATCTCGGAAAATACAGATGCGCTTAATAAAATAATGTATGTTATGCCATATAACTACACATACAAAAACGATAAAACAAAACGTCAGCAAGTCGGCGTAATCGCACAAGATCTTCAAAAATACCTGCCTGATTCGGTTGAAGCTGATAAAGACGGATATCTGGGAATTAAATGGGATGGCATATTCTATGCAACAATCAACTCATTAAAAAAACTGGATAAACAAATTACCGATTTAGACACTAATATCGATAAACTTGAAAAAGAATCAACAGAACTTGCAAAACAACAAAAATCAACTAAAGATAAAATTAAAGAACTAAACAAAAGAATAGTTAAACTTGAGGATAAATAATGGAGTCAAAAATGAAATATAATAAATTCAGAGCATTCACATTAGCAGAAGTTATGGTATTGTTATTAACATTATCAATACTTTTGGCGGCTTTTTCGCCGGTATTTACAACAAGATTCAGTAACTATTCATCAGATGATGTTTGGGCTTATGTTCCGGGTGATGATGAAAATGACGCATATTATGATACGTCTAATAAAACGTATACAGCTCAGGCGTTCATCGGTATGACTCCGGCAAATTCCGCAGATGTTGCGTTATCATCTCAGGATGCTTCAAACAATACATTATATTCTAAACTAGTTATCAAAGCATCAAATGCTGTCAAAGCCGGGGCATTAACATATCCTCAAGCTCAAATGCAGTTTAGATATGGAAGTTCAACAACAGGTACCCTTATGGGAGCACTGTTTGCAGGTAACAAAAACTTCCTTGTGGGCGGAAAATACGGAGGCATAACAAATGACGCTAAATATAATACTGCCTTTGGAACAGGTGCTTTATCCTCGTTAAAAAATGGCCAAAATAATACCGCCATAGGATATAACGCACTTTCTTCAATGACAGCAGGGTATAACAATACAGCTGTCGGATATAATGCAGGAGCAAAAATAACGACGAATAGTATGGGTAACACCATTATTGGATACAATGCTGTTGCTGGCAATTCAACAATTAATCACTATAATACTATTATAGGAAATAACACTGTTGGTAATTCAATAGGACAGTACAATACATTTGTAGGTAATGATATTGCAGCTACAACAAGTTCAACCATCTCTGCCCAATATAATACAGCAATAGGAAATTACGCATTAAATCAATTAACTAAGGGTAAAAATAACACGGCTGTAGGGTATAACGCATTGGCTAACAACACAGAAGGCAATACAAACACTGCTATCGGAATCAATGCTTGTACTCAAGTCACGGAGGGAAGTAACAAAACATGTATTGGTGCATACTCAGGTTCAACAAAAGACCGAGATGATAATGATGTTAAAGTAAAAAAAGAATTATTCACAGGTACGGAAGAAAGAATATTCATAGGCGGACCTCCAATGCAATACATTTCTACAATCAGCGAGAGCGAGCGTCCTGCTGCGGTGCTGGAAATTCATAACGTACCAAATAAAAACACTGCGTTTAAACGCGCACCGATTGGTAACGCACCGGATGCCTCTGTTGTTATTAACGGTAATTTGATTGTCCGCGGAACCTCTTATTTTGAAGTACCGATAAGACGACCACAAAACAGAGTTGGAGATGATACAGCTTACGAAACAGAAAGGTATACCCATCAGATACCAAAAGGCTTAGTCGGGTTTTCAACAAGACCATCTCGTCATAATGGCATTACCGTATTTGCAGGTGCAGATGGGATGCTAAGAGAAAACGCTTCAGTAGGAGATTGTAACGGTTGTCGACGTCATGCATACAATGATATCAGACAAAACTGTATTTGTACATCAGTTACCGGCAGCAGCACATCTATGAATACAAGCTACGACAAAAACAGCTCAAATTTCCCGCTGAGTTCATCTTACGACTGGTCAACAGCAGGTGATAAGTCATTTTCTAACGGTTGCCGCCGCGATAACAACCCTTTTGGAAGCGGATATACTGACGGTTCTTATAATACCCCCGTAACGTTTTCAGATGATGCCGGCAGGGGGTCATCAATGAATACAGGTTACCACGAATCAGACGATAATATGGCTCACAGAAAAGACGGTTCCTCTTGCTGTCCTGTGTTAAAATCCTCTGACAGACGACTAAAAAATGTCGGTGAAAAATTTACTGCAGGACTTGCTGAACTCAAAAAATTAAATATCTATAATTATACGTTTAAAAATGATGCTAACAAAACACCACACGTCGGTGTGATTGCTCAAGACTTAAAATTGGTATTTCCAAATGCGGTAACAAGAGGAGCAAACGGATTTTTACAAATACGTTGGGATGAAATGTTCTATGCTCTTGTTAACGCAGTAAAAGAAATAAATACAAGAGTTACGAGCCTATCATCAAAAATTGCAAAAGATAACAGCAGAATTACCGCATTGAAAAAAGACAATGCACAGCTAAATGCTCAACTTGATAAATTAGCTGATGAATTAACCGAGATTGAAGCAAAGAAAAAATAATAGAGTTATCAATTACACTAAAAAAGGTCTGATTTTATCAGACCTTTTTTACTATGAAAATACAAGAATATAACAATTAAATTTGGTCAATAGAAATAGCCTTAACACCTGCATAACGAGCTTTATCCATCAACTTAACTACAGCGCCGTGAGTTGAATTGCCGTCAGTCTGAATTAAAAGCCCGTCAGGATAATTCTTAATTTCTCTGGCTAAAACCGTACCCAATAAATCCTGCGAAACTTCTTCATTATTTATTAAATACTTATCATTATGGGTGACAACAATCGTAAGAATTTGCGGATCATCCTTAACTTGAGATTCTTCAACATTTTCAGGAACAGTAAGACTTATCCCCTGTTGATCTAGTAAAGGCGCAACAATCATCATAATAATCAACAAAACTAAGAAAATATCTGTCAACGGCGTTATATTGATTTCATTAAATGTTTCTCTCATTTATTCGTCCCCCTCTTGAGGAATATTAACTTTTGCCGATTTTTCAAGCTCTTTTTGTTCTTTTTTGTTAAGAGGCTCTCCGGCAACAATTAACTTCTTAAACTCTGCATTTTGAGCAGCATTCATAACTTCCATAATCATTGCACTCTTAATAGCTTTATCGGCTTTTACAATAACCTCAGCGTTTTCAGTGTCAGTTTTTACGGCAAGCAATTTGTCTGTTAACTGAGAAGGTTGAACATTCTCACCATTTACAAACATCGCACCGTCTTTTGTAATAGAAACCGTTACCTTAGAATCTTCAATATTTACACCGTTGTTCACCTCCGGCATATCAACAGCATTATCCATAGACTGAAATGTCGGAGCAACAATCATCATAATAATCAACAGAACCAAGAAAATATCTGTCAACGGCGTTATATTGATTTCCGTAAATAATTTTTCTTTCTTTTTATTTGAAAATGACATGTTAAGTTCCTATACTATAAATTTACCTTTGAAGAAGAATACTTTGGCTGAGGTTCAGCTTCAGAATCAACAAAACTCAAGAATAACAACTTGATAAGTTGAAAATCGTCTTCGAAATGTTTAACAATTGATTGGAATGAGTTGAAGAATATTACGGCAACAATTGCAACCCCTAAACCTAGAGCTGTAGCAATCAACGCAGAACCAATACCTGACATAACATCAGCCGCCTGTCCCATTTGACCGGAATTTGCCATATCCTTAAATGTGAATAAAATTCTTGTAACAGTACCCAACAAACCTAAAAATGGAGCAACACCACCAATGGTACCTAAAATTGTCAAATGGCTCTCCAATTTTCTTGTTGCTAGAGCTGCTGAAATATCAAAAGAACGAGAAAATCCGTTTTTTTGCTCAGAAAAAATTCTGACAGCTTCTTCGATAACTTCACCAATTACACCACCGCAACGAATTGCAATATTTTGGGCTGCATTCAAATCGTTTTTAGACAATTCTCGATTTAATTCACGCATATAAACAGCAATATCACGCTGGTTTTTAGAATAAAATGACCATTTACTGATTACAACACCAAGTACCAATACAGAACATAAGAATATCGGTAACAGTATCCACCAGTCCATTTTAATTGCTTCGATTAATAATTCCATAGTTTTTTATCCTCATTTTTGTAATAACATTTTCTAATACTTTGTTGCTCCAAATACGTTATAATCAAACGTAAATTGAATATCAATACTTGAACCTTTGTACTCCGGCGGCAACGGTTTGAACGGAGCTGCCAAATGAACAGCATTTATTGCAGCTTTATCAGCGTTCTGAAGCCCTGAAGACTTAAACACCGAACAAGACAACAATCTGCCGTCTTTAGCGATTTTAAACAATAACACAACACGCTTACTTTCGTTACCTTTAGGCGGATCCCAGTTCATTTTAATTTTTCTTTGCAGTTCTCTCATGTAAGGTCCAAAATCAGGTTCACGAATTGCGTCAATTCCCGGACGACCTCCGCCGCCACCAGGATTCCCTCCACCTGAGCCAGAGCCTGAACGGCCATAGCCCGAACCTGTACCGGTGCCACCCTTACCTGAACCGCTCGATGCCAGTTTTGAACCTGAGCCGTTACCAACAGGAGCTAATGACGGATTTGGCGAATAAGTACCGAAACCTCTAGTTCCACCGTTTTTAGAACTGCCTGAACCACTTACAGGACCTGTTGCATATTGACCTGCCTTAGTTCCACCCGCAGGAACAGGTACCCTAAACGGAGAGCCGGTAGGTTTTGTAACAGCCTTCGGAGTCATTGGCGGTTTTAGCGACGGTTTTGCTGTTGGAGGTTGAGGTTTTGCAGCCTGAGGTTTTGGAACAGGTTGCTGTACCACAGGAGCCGGTGTTACATTTTTATTCGTAGTTGTTTGCTTAGGCGGAGTTTTTGTCGGAGCCTTTGAAGGTGCAGCCGCCTGAGTTAATTTACTTATTATATTTTGTTTCTTAGCCGGAGCCGGAGATGACGAAGACGGTTTCGGCTTTGATGCAGGATTTGCTGATGGAAGCGAAACCGGCTTTTTAGGGTCATTAATACCACCTGATCTTGAATTTATATCCGCACGATATGGGGTATTTTTATTGATTGGAGGTTCTTCTTTTTCTACCAAAACAAACTCAATATCATGCGTTTTTGGAACAGGTTTTTTGAACATATCAATACCAAAAATTGCTAAAATAAGAGCTAAGAACCACACAAAGCCAAAAGCAAAGACATGCAAAAATGATGATATCTTATTGGCTTTTGACAAGGTGATAAAGTCATTATCTTCCCTTGTTACGGCAGGCATTTGAAAGCCGTTTTTCTTAGTTTGTAATCCTCTATTTTGTTCACTTACAGTGTATCTACCTAATATTGACATTTGATTCCCTAACCAAAATTACTCATCTTTTCTTGCTTTGATTTTAAGTCAAAACAAGAATAATATTATTGCCCGAATGACTTATCTTCACTTGCCGTCGGATTAACCGTTATAGGCTGAGTCAAAACAAGATCAATAACAGCATTTGTCGGAAGAGCTACATCTGAGCCTTTATCCCAAATAGACTTAACAAGTCCTCCGCCGGCACCAACCGCTGTTGAAAGTGCAGTACCTTTACCAATGCTTCCTCCGGCCAACGGAGAGATAATAACACCAGCCAAAGCTCCTGCTCCGGCGCCAACTGCAACGTCTTTTGCGTAATCAACCGCTACATCAACATTTGTGCCACCAATTAAAGTTCCCGTATTATCATCAGTTTTTACAACCGCAGAAATCGGGATATTTAATCCTGTTGTAGTTATTATCTGAGTAAATCTAAGCATCAACTTTCCGTTCATACTACCGTGTTTTGCTCTAGAGGCTTCAATAACAGAACCATTTACAGAACTTCCCGCAGGAGCTATTTTATTCCCGTTATAATAAAAATCAGAGCCTAACACTAATGTTAACGGCTGACCAACAACCGCAGTTTCAGAACTAACCGGAGTTGTCACAACAGCCTTGAAATTTACACCTGCAGGAACTGTTACAACCCTGCCTTTTAATGTAGTATTGTCTATTTTAAAGTTTTCATTATATAAATTTGAAGTAAAAGAAGGTGCAACATTGTTCTGTTGATATGTAAAATTCTGTGCCGCAAAAGAACAATTTGCAGATACAAGTAATAACGATAATATAATAATTTTTCTCATCAGATTACCCCTCCCTAATACATTTTATTAATATTTTACCCTGCAAATAAAATTTGTCAATTTATTAAAGAGCTAATCCGTAATTGTGTGAGTAATCCCAGCCGGTGCAGTAAGTATAATAATTTGATGATCTCCTGCCGGAATTTTTGTATGTGAACCCATACTTCTGCGTCCTCCCGGACGAATTTGCAAGGTCGGAGCTCGATGATTCCAAGATATTCCCTGAAATTTACTTTGATAATGCGGCATTCTAACCCATTCCGCAGGCTCAGTCAACTCACCGCCAAAAAGGTTATCATTTGAGGTATACAAATATCCTTTTATCGGAATTTCAAAACCGTCAGGGATAATCAGTTTAGTAATTTTTATTTTCATTGAGGCATTAGTACCTATAACAGGTTCATTAATTTTTTCAATATATCCGTAAAATTCCGTGTTTCGGGGAATAATATTTGTTTCATACATAAATAAATCGTTAGTAGAAATAAATTTCAATTTATATCCTTCAGGACAGGTTTCCGTTGAAATTTCCTGAGTTGTTATAACAGGAATAAATGAGCCTACCGGCAAAACAATCTCATCATAATTACGCATTTCAAGCTGTACTTGAGGCAAATCCTCAGAATAAGACAGCCCGCAAGCAAAGGTAAATATGAACAAAAATGCAATTACAAACTTTTTCATATATGTTATTATAACAGTTTTTGCCACAATATCAAGCACTCCAAATACTCTGTTGCATTAATTTGAAAATCTGCTATTATAAGAAGAAAAGGAGAGCTTTATGGATAAAATCAGTTATACTATAGAACCTGCGGATTGTAGTGATTATGTTAAAT